>JBCBDH010000034.1:0-19003 GCA_038529855.1 Bacteroidota bacterium
AAAGAGCAAGCGGTGCAGTTGACGAGCAATATCACCGATTTGGAGCGCACGAAAAGCCAGTTGAGTGCAGATTTGTAGGCTGCCAAGTCTGTATTAGCTTGGGAGAGTTGTTGTTGACTGCTGTCGTGATTGACTTGTAGCGTAGTCAATTCTTTTTCCTTTTCTTTGAAAGCCTTTTTCAAACGTCTGTGTCTTCCGCTCCAACGCAGGTTGCCAAATAGCCAGCCGATCAAAAAAGCACCCAATAGCAGGGCCAGTATTTTCAAACTTTCCGGGCTGCCCAATTCGGCAAACAATGGACCGATGATATCTCTTAATTCGTGAATACTCATAGACCTAGATTGAAAGAATTAGCTATAGGTTTGAAAAATGGATAAGTCTGGGAGATAAAGCGAATCACTGGGTTCCAGTGGCGTACATTTAAACCTTAGAGGCTCGACCAAGAGGGTTTTATCTACCATAGCAGCGTCGATAAACAGGCGCTCTGCCGCAATGCCGCGATCAATGAGCAGGTCGCGTACAGCCGCTGCTCTCGCAATGCCCAAATTCTCGTGAACACCTGTTCGACTTTCTTTTTCGCTATTTAGGTAATAGCCAGTAATAGATAAATTTTTGGCTGGATCATTGGTCAAAAGTTCTTCAAGCAAATCGAGGAATTGGGTATTATTGCCATTGAGTGCAGGAAGTATACTGCCCGTAGGGAATGAGAATTGATCGTACTCCTTCAATAGGATCGAATCACCTTCCATCAGATTGAGGGTTTTGGGGCGTTGATCCAATACCGCCTCTATAATTTCCTCTCCATCACACAAGCCCATTATCTCACAAACATAGTAGTAGCGAGCAAAGGTGGCATACAAACTAAAGACGAGCAATCCAAGGAAGAAAGTTCTCATAGTTGATCAATAAGTAGGCAATGCTTCGGCGTTCCAGTGACCGAGTGACCAAATGTACACAATCTTGAGCATACCACAAAAATTCGTCATATTTGCAGATGAACTGGTCTCCCGCCATCAATGGCTTTAAAGCCTACCTGCTTCTAGAACGCTCTCTATCACCACATTCTATTGATGCCTATCTGCGCGATGTGGCCAAACTGGTTCGCTTTCTGGAGATCAAAGAATTTGATTTGTCGCCTCACGAGGTCGATTTGGAACATCTACAAGCTTTTATTTTTTGGATCAATAGTTTGGGTTTGGGAGCTCGATCTCAAGCCCGATTGCTATCGGGGATTAAGGCTTTTTATAAATACCTCCTGGTCGAAGACCTCACAGAGACCGATCCGACTGATTTGCTCGAAGGGCCTCGTATCAAACGAAAAATCCCAGATATTCTCAGCTATGAAGAAGTCCTGCAAATGCTGGCCGCTATTGATTTGAGCGAGGCACATGGTACGCGCAATCGGGCCATGCTCGAAACCCTCTATGCCTGTGGTCTGCGAGTGAGCGAATTGATCAATCTCAAGCTGTCCAATCTCTTTTTGGACATTGGCTTTATCAAAGTCATTGGTAAAAATGATAAAGAACGCATCGTACCGATTGGTGGGGATGCCATCAAACACATCCAATACTATAAAGACAGCGTTCGGCGCTTACAATCCAATATTCATCCCGATGCAGAAAACGTCCTCTTTCTCAATCGTAGGGGCAAAGCCCTGAGTCGGGTGATGGTCTTTATGATTGTCAAGGAGACGGCTCGCCTCGCAGGTATCGACAAAAAAGTGAGTCCGCATACCTTCCGCCATAGCTTTGCCACGCATTTGATCGAAGGTGGAGCTGATCTAAAAGCTGTACAGGATATGTTGGGGCATGAGTCGATTACCACCACGGAAATCTACACCCATCTGGATCGGGAATTTCTCAAAGAAACGATTATCAGTTTTCACCCTCGAAATCAAGACTAGGTCAAAATGCATTAAGGGGATGTTAAATTAAAGGCTTTGAATATCGCAGGCTAGGCGAATTCGTTTATTTTTGTGGCCTGCAATGTCAAATGGAAGAAAATAGGCATGGCCAAAACAATCAATTAGATGTTTTTTAGAGTTATTTACTATGGTATAATCGCCCTTATCTACTGCTTATGGGTGGTCTCTTGTGCGAATATCATTGCGCCAACAGGAGGACCTAAAGACGAACGGCCGCCCCAACTTGATACCCTTAATTCTACCCCTAATGAGCAAACCAATTTTCAAAAACAGCCAATCATACTCACCTTTGACGAATGGCTCAAATTGCAGGATGAGTTTAGCCAAATCGTCGTAACACCACCGCTGGAATTTCAGCCCAAAGTAAGTTTGAAGCGAAGATCGGTCGTTTTTCGATTTGATGAAAGAGAAGTTTTGAAAGAAGATGCTACCTATATCATCAATTATGGAACAGCCGTACGCGATTTGAATGAGAGTAATATTGTCCCTAATCTTCGCTTTGTTTTTGCTACTGGTGATTATATTGACTCCCTTGAGGTTAATGGAAAATTGGTTGATGCTTTTAGTGGCGATCCAGTGGAAGACGTACTTTTGATGCTTTATGATAATCTGGCGGATTCGGTGGTGCGCACCGAGCGGCCTTTTTATTTTGCCCGAACCGATAAGCAGGGTTTTTATCAGATTAGCAATGTAAAGTCAGACACTTTTAAAGTCTTTGCTTTGAAAGATGCCAACTTGAATTATCTATACGACAACCAAAAGGAAATTATCGGTTTTCCAGATTCGGTAATGATGGTTGCAGATACCTTGCCCAATAGTTTAAATATGAAGGTGTTTGCAGAAGAACAAGTACTTAGAGTACAGGCCAAGGAACTGAATAATTACGGTCTTATTCGCGTGATTTTTAACCGCGATCCAGAAGATAATTTCCAGTTTGATTACCAGGATGTAGGACAAAATGCTTTGATTGAGGATCAAAAGGATACCCTCAAACTCTGGTATGATCTATCTACGGCCCAATCCTGGCAAGCTTATCTGAAGGTGGATACCATGGAAGTGGACACTTTGAAAATCAAGGGCCTGGACAAAAAGAAGTTTGCCAAAGGTGAAAAGCTGGGACTGCTCAAAGGCATTCGAGCTAATAGTACCCAAACCTTACATCCCCTCAAAGCCTGTGAATTGGAATTTAATCATCCCATCGCCCAAGTCGATACAAGTAAGATTAGATGGTATGAAGATACAACTAGACTGCAAGTCTATCCCAATGTAGCCCTCGACTCTCTAAATAGGCGGCTGCTTCAATTTCGCTATGCCTGGAAGGAGGGAAAAAATTATGCGATGGTCATTGATTCTTCGGCCTTACTCGATTGGTTTGCTTTGACCAATGATACCTTGAAGATTGATTATAAAGCCAATTCCCTGGAAGATTATGGGGATATTTTGGTCAAACTCGTCCAGTTGGAAGCAGGGCAGCCCTATGTCATGCAATTGCTGTTTAATGAAAGTGAATTAATTGATGAGGTCAGTTTGACCGCTGACAGCACCTATCAAAAGCGATACAATAAATTGACACCTGGTAATTACATCGTTCGGGTGATTGAAGATCGAAATAGCAATGGGCGATGGGATAGTGGGAATTATGATGAGAAAAGACAATCTGAACGCTTAATGCGTCGTAAACTGGAAGAACTGCGTGCCAACTGGGAGTTGGAGGCCGAGGTTATTGTCGGACCAGCAATGCAGTGATTATAGACAAAAAATACTATTTTCCGATATGAAGCTTAGAGCAGAGCATTTGGTGAAAGTTTATGGCAGCCGCAAGGTGGTCAAAGGAGTCTCGATAGAGGTCGACCAAGGGGAGATTGTTGGGTTGCTTGGACCTAATGGGGCAGGGAAGACTACGACTTTTTACATGGTCGTTGGATTTATCAAGCCCAATGAGGGGAAGGTCTTTTTGGAGGAAAGGGACATCACGAGCCTGCCCATGTACAAAAGGGCGCAGGAAGGACTGGGCTATCTGCCTCAGGAACCTTCGGTTTTTCGAAAGTTGACCGTGGAGGAAAACATCCGTGCCGTTCTGGAAATGACCAAGCTATCAAAGACGGAGCAAAAAGAAAAACTCGAAAGCTTGATCGACGAATTTGGTTTGGAAAAAGTGCGCAGCAGCAATGGCGATACGCTCTCTGGGGGTGAACGGCGTCGGACAGAGATTGCCCGAGCCTTGGCGACGGGACCAAATTTCATCTTGCTCGATGAGCCCTTTGCTGGTATTGATCCCATTGCGGTGGAAGACATCCAATACATCGTTGCCAAGCTCAAAATGAAAAATATCGGTATCCTCATCACCGATCACAATGTACAGGAAACCCTTTCCATAACGGATCGAGCCTATCTGATGTTTGAAGGGAGTATCCTCAAAGCTGGTACTGCTGAGGACCTAGCCGCTGATGAAATGGTTCGCAAGGTATACCTGGGACAGAGCTTTGAATTGCGCCGCAAGGTAATAGATGTCGGAAAAGAGAAATAAGCATTTCAAGGATAGAAACTTCCAAATGCTTTTGGATAGGGCTTAATAAGCGGAGTCGATCAATACCCGTATGATCAAGAGGATGCCAAAAATGATGAGGGCTAAGCCCGTAATCTTTCTAATCTTTACCACTACATCGCCCTTGAGTTTTTGTTTGATCAATTTGGCGAGGTAGACCTTTAGACTATCCGTAAAAATAATGGTCCCTAAAATACCAGTGTAAAACAAACTGGCTCCTTCATAGCCCAATTCTGGTTTTTGCAATAAGGCTCCTGAGGTGCTTATCCAAAAGAAAAAGGTAAAAGGATTAAAGGTATTGATCGCAAAACCCTTACTCCACAATACCAAAGGACTTCCTGATAAACTCTTGTTTTTGGCCTCCTGGCTAATGGGTTTGCTCAATAAAGCCCCAATGCCCAAACCAATTAAAATAATACCTCCCGCTATTCCAACGATCAAGGTGAAATTGGGCCATTGGACGATCCCTGAAATATAGGCCATCCCTTTATAGCTGAATAAGATAAACAAGAGATCACTCACCCAAATACCCGATCCTACCCAAAGCCCCGCTCTCGTCCCTCGCTCTATCGCCGTTTGCAATAGCATAAAGATGATGGGACCAACCAAAATGCTGAGGAAAAGCCCTGCGTAAATTCCATTGATGAGCATTGATAAATCCACGGCGGTACTTTAGCTGTAAATGGTGGCCAACAAATTTCGGCGACCACCGTGATTGCGAAATTCACACAAATAAATCCCTTGCCAAGTCCCCAATGCCAAACGGCCCTGATGAATGGGGATACTTATAGAAGACCCTACAAGAGCCGCTTTGACATGGGCAGGCATATCGTCAGGGCCTTCGATGGTGTGGGTGAGATAGGGCGCATTTTCTGGCACCAAACGATTAAAGATTTGCTCAAAATCCACTCGCACGGAAGGGTCTGCATTTTCATTGATGGTCAGCCCCGCAGAAGTATGCTGGATAAACAAATGGAACAGCCCCTGGTCGGGCATATCGTCTAGCTTATGGAGTACCTCCTGAGTGATGAGGTGGAAGCCTCTTTGATAGGGGGGCAACTGAATAGAATATTGCTGAATCATAAGCGCTGTACACCAAATTTTTGCAAAGGTGCATCTTTCCTACTGTATCCCCAATGTAGAAGAGACTTTTTTCCTGACGGGGTCATCACAATTACACCATAAATGATTGAACCATGACAAAAAAACAAATGTTCCGATTCACTTTCGCTTGTGTTTTAATGGGATTAATGAGTGCTTGCTATCAAAAGTATCCCCAAAAAAGTGCTGATACAGCCCCTCCGCCACCACCCCCACCTCCTGTTGAATCTACGGCTCTGGAAATGGAAGAGGACTTGGCTTTTGAAGTTCCTAGCAATGAACCTAAGGAAGAAACAGCGCCTTTCGATACGGAAGCCTATGATCACATTGTCGAAAACGACTTCAAAAATGCACTTCGCGAACCGCTTTCCACGCTCTCCATTGATGTGGATTATGCTGCTTACAGCAACGTCCGTCGCTTTTTAAATAATGACCAACTCCCTCCTGCAGGTGCGGTTCGCCTAGAAGAAATGATCAACTATTTTGACTACGATTATCCAGAACCCAAAGGAGAAGCCCCCTGTGAAGTGATTACGGAGATGGCTCCAAGTCCTTGGAATTCGAATAATCGCTTATTGCATATTGGCCTACAAGCTCGCTCGATGCCGCAGGAGAACCTGCCACCAGCCAATCTCGTCTTTTTATTGGATGTATCTGGCTCTATGGATGCACCCAACAAATTGCCTTTGCTTAAAGATGCTTTTCGTTTATTGATTGATCAGTTGCGGCCTGCTGATCGAGTAGCGATTGTCGTTTATGCTGGAGCAGCTGGATTGGTCTTGCCCTCTACGCCAGGTAGCAATCGTCAAAAAATTAGAATGGCCTTAGAAGCCTTGCAGGCTGGAGGCAGTACGGCTGGGGCGCAGGGCATACAGCAAGCCTATCAAGTGGCCCGCAATCATTTTATCTCCCAGGGAAACAATCGAGTGATTTTGGCAACGGATGGTGATTTTAATGTAGGGATGAGTAGTGACGATGCTTTGGTTCGACTGATTGAGGAGGAGCGGAAGAGCGGTATCTTTTTATCGGTATTTGGTTTTGGAACGGGTAATTATAAGGACAATAAGATGGAGAAGTTGGCCAATAATGGCAATGGCCATTATGCTTATATTGATAAGCTGAGCGAAGCGAAGAAGGTACTGGTCAATGAATTTTCCAGCAGTCTTTATACGGTAGCTAAAGATGTTAAACTACAATTGGAATTCAATCCTGCACAGGTAGCCGCCTATCGCTTGATTGGCTATGAAAACCGCCTCCTCAACCATGAGGATTTTAATAATGATGCAAAAGATGCAGGTGATATGGGGGCAGGACACAGCGTTACCGTCCTCTACGAAATCATTCCCACTACAAATGCTCAACACCTATCTGATGGAATCGATCCTTTAAAATACCAGGAAGCTTTTATCGATCAGAAGGCTTTACACACTGATGAGTGGGCCACTTTAAAGATGCGTTACAAACCTATTCAAAGTGATCAAAGTAAAAAACTGGTTTGGGGAGTAGTAGATACAGGGCAAGGTTTGGAACAAAGCTCTAATAACTTTCGCTTTTCTGCAGCTGTAGCAGGATTTGGGATGAACCTGCGCCAATCTAAGTATAGAGGGGATTATACCTATGATCAGCTAAAAACTTTAGCGGAGTCCGCCAAAGGGGCTGACCTAAATGGCTATCGAGCAGAGATGATCCAACTTCTCCAAAAAGCCAAACGATTAAGCCAAGGGCTTACTGCGAGAAAATAATATGGATTGAATTAACGGGAGTAGGCTGGGCAGCGAATATCTCCAAAGTAGTAGACCAGGCCTACTCCTAGTAAAGCATAGCTGTCATTATTATTGCTATTGCCTCTTTGGCGGCCTTTTTGACCAATAGGTGCATCCACATCAGGGAGCTCGAGCGAGCGGTCAGACAGGCTAACGGCCAATTCCCCTCTCAAAGCTTCGAGGTCTTCCATATCTGGATAAACGCCACTCACATCATCGAGATAGTCTGTATACATACGGCGGACGGCCAATTCTATATTTAAGCTCCACTCATAGGATAGGTCTATTTTGAATCCTATACCGTAGGTGAAGGCTCCACTGATCGAATAGTATTCTTCTCCACGAAACTGACCCTCTGTTCCCAAAGAACGAAGTTGTTCCCACTGACCGTCAATCTCTGCCTCTGGGTCAAAGTTGACAATAGAGAAGCCCCCAAAGATGTAGGGGGTAAAGAATTCGTCCTTACTACCGTGTACATAAGGTAGAAAATTGAATTCAAATTGAAGCGAGCCATCGAGTACATGCGATCTAAAACTAAGGTTGCGAGCTTGCTCAAAGGAATTGTCAGAGTCAGAGTCATAGGCACTGATATTCCCATAATTGGCTGAAAACTTCAGACTTAAACGAGTATTAAAATTATAGCGGCCAACGACGCCTATGGATAAGCCAGGGCGATTGAGTCGAAATGTGTTGTTGAGATCACCAAAATAATGGGATACGCCGATCATTCCGCCTGCTTCTATACCCTGTTGGGCATAAGTAGAAAGAGCAATACCTGAAATCAGTAGTAGGGTTATAAGTTTCTTCACAATGCTGGTTTTTAGAATGTCCACGAGGGCGAGCGTCAAAGTTATCATAAAACGCTCAAAGTATCCACTTTGGTATTCTTTAAATCCCTGAATTTCAGGAGAATTACCATAAAGAGGGTAATAAACAAATGACAAAAGTAATCTATTTGACAACAAAGCAATATTCGTGCTCCATTTTTCTTGAAGCAAATATTTGTACCCTCTATCGGTACTTCAGACAGTTATAGTCCAGCCTTTTCAGATATATCCAGCATCCGATCAATGGAAGCTACGCCCTTATCGATTACCCATTGAGGAAGTGTAATCTCAGGTAGCTCATATTTCATGGCGAGGTATAGCTTCTCCATGGTATTGCGCTTCATGTGAGGACATTCGTTGCAAGCGCAGTTATTGGTTGGTGGAGCAGGGATAAAAACCTTATTGGGAGAGGCTTTTTCCATCTGATGGATAATACCAGGCTCCGTGGCGACGATAAATTCAGTGGCCTCACTTTCCTGGGTGAAGCGGAGAAGTCCGCTGGTAGATCCTACATAATCAGCGATCTCCAAGAGATGAGCTTCGCATTCGGGATGGGCAATGAATTTGGCTTCAGGATGGCGCAGCCGTAGTTTAGTGATTTTTTCATGGGAAAAGATCTCATGGACCATACAAGTCCCATTCCACAAGACTAAATCACGACCGGTCTTTTTAACCAAATAGGCCCCTAAATTGCGATCGGGGGCGAAGATGATGCCTTTATCTTTGGGAATACTCTCGATGATGTGGACCGCATTGGTAGAAGTACAACAAATGTCTGTAAGCGTTTTGAGCTCTGCTGTACAGTTGATGTAGCTAACAACCACATGATCGGGATACTTCTCCTTGAATTTGGCAAAAAGATGTGGCGGGCAAGAATCTGCTAAAGAACAACCCGCTTTAAGATCGGGTAGGATCACCTTTTTTTCTGGTGACAGCATCTTAGCTGTTTCTGCCATAAAATGTACCCCAGCAAATACAATCATATCCGCATCCGTCTTGGCGGCCATTTGGGACAGGCCAAGGCTATCGCCAATGTAATCGGCAATATCCTGTATCTCAGATTCCTGATAGTAATGAGCTAGGATAATGGCATTTTTTTCCCTTTTGAGTTTCTCGATCTCTTCGAATAAGTCAAGCGTAGGGTCGACCTCGAGGTCGAGAAAGCCATTTTGTTGAAGTGTTTTTTCTGCTATTGCTAATTCCAGCGTCATAAAGCTTAAGTATTTAGTGGGGCGCTGCTATGAAGGATGGCTTAATGGAGGTTTTTATCTGCTTACCGCCCTTCCTTGATGAAACAGTTGATTTTTACCAAAGGTTTACCCGACTGTTGCATCATTTATGGATTCTTTATTAGGACGAGAATTTCTAAAAAAGTTACACCTTATCGTTCAACATAACCCTCTACGCAATAAGAAATATAGTGGGTACCTTGTGAATGTTGGGTGCTTTTTGCTTTTTCCACTGTCCAATACTCAGATTGATAATCAATTCTTCAGCAGTGGTCAGATTAGCAGCCAAACAGAAACGCGTATTGGGATGTAGGCCTTCTAGAGCCGCTTCGATTAAAGCTCGATTTCGATAAGGCGTTTCGATAAATAATTGGGTTTGTTGGAGGCGACGGGCATTTTGCTCCAATTGCTTTAGCTTTTTGATCAGATCGGGCTTTTTAGGGGGTAAATATCCATGAAAACAAAAGGATTGACCATTCATTCCCGAAGCCATGAGTGCTAAGAGAATGGAAGAGGGACCAACAAGTGGCTTCACGGTAATGCCTTCCTGATGGGCTAAGCGCACTATGGCCGCTCCAGGGTCCGCCACACCTGGGCAACCCGCCTCTGACATCAAACCCACATCCCGTCCTTCTCGAAGAGGTTGGAGCAGATGGGGCAGGGCCTCCATTGGCGTTCGTTTATTGAGTTCCTCGATATGTAGGCTTTGGATAGGGTAGGGGGGATTGGTTGATTTGATCAGTTGTCTGGCCGTTTTGGCCTTTTCTACAATGAAGTCTTGTAAATGGTGAATGGTTTCAAGCACATAGGGCGGAAGGGTATGCATGGCATCCTTTCCCAATGGCGTAGGAATCAAATATAAGCGGCCTCGTTCTTCCATTTTTGCAAGGTACAAAAGCAGGGGAAGATCAAAATACATCTAGCAGAAAAATATTCCTTTACGGCGAATAGACTACCTTTGTTGTTCATGTCTAAGCCATCGACCAATACAGCGATTTTACTAACGATTTTTGTGACCGTCTTCATTGATATGTTGGGGATCAGCATTGTCATTCCAGTCATTCCTACCTTATTTTTTGAAGCAGATAGCCAGTTTTTTGATTTAAGTGTCTCCATGGAACGGCGATCTATTTTATATGGGGTATTGGTGGCCTGTTTTCCCTTGATGCAGTTTTTTGGTGCGCCTATTCTGGGGGCACTATCAGATCGCTATGGTCGAAAACCCGTACTGACAGTGGCTTTGATTGGGACTTTCCTAGGTTATATCCTATTTGCCTATGCGATTTTGTCGCATCAGTTGTGGCTTTTGTTCTTCAGTAGGATGTTGCCAGGTTTTACAGGAGGGAATGTGGCGATTGTCCTGTCGGCCATTGCGGATATTAGTGAGGCCAAGGATAAGGCACGGAACTTTGGTTTAGTGGGAGCGGCTTTTGGGATTGGTTTTATCTTGGGGCCGACGATAGGAGGCTTATTGGCGGACGATTCGATACTGCCTTGGTTTAATCACGCAACGCCCTTTTGGTTTACGGCAGCGCTAACGCTGTTTAATGTGGGACTGGTCCATTGGCGATTTCCAGAAACGCTGCAAAATAAGCGCATTATACCCTTGAGTTTGATGACGGGGCTGAAGAATGTAGCCACCTCTTTTAGGATACCTGAATTGAGGGTGATCTTTTCTGTTGTCTTGTTGCTCTCCCTGGGCTTTACCTTTTTTACCCAGTTTTTCTCTGTCAAGCTGATTCAGGAATTTGACTATCGCGAGAAGGATATTGGCTTTTTGTTTGGCTGGATTGGCATTTGGTTGGTCTTCACTCAGGGTTATGTCGTTCGTCAGCTGTCAGGGCGGATTAAGGCGGAAAAGGTATTGCTGTATTCCATCCCTCTACTGACCTTTGGTTTGACACTGATCTTGGTACCAGAGCAGAGCTTTTGGTTTTTTGTCATTACGCCATTGGTGGCTTTAGGGCAAGGGGTGACTTCGCCACATTTGACGACGGTAGTCTCTGAAAGGGCGGGTACGGAGCGGCAGGGAGAAATCCTTGGAATTAGCCAATCCATGCAATCGCTTGGCGCGACCCTCCCTCCCATACTAGCGGGCTACCTCAATACGCTCGATGGCGATTATCCCATCATGGCCAGTGCTTTATTGACTTTTATAGCCTGTGTGGTTTATGCATTTTTACTTAAAAGAACTTAATTTTAAGATCAATAAATAGCCCAATTCCGCTTTATGAAAAAATTAAATGTAGCCATCATCACAGGCGGCAATGTAGCCGAAAGAGGAATTTCTCTGAAAAGCGCCCAAACCGTTCATAAGCACCTCCCCAAAGATCGCTATCGCTCCTTTGTGCTGGATTTAGAAGGGCGAGATTTTACCGAATTAGCATCAGGTGAAAAGATCGATAAAAACGATTTTTCCCTACAGTTGGGAGGTGAAATAATCCACTTTGATCTGGCCTTTTTGATGTTGCATGGCCATCCTGCGGAAGATGGATGTCTACAAGGCTATTTAGACATTATTGGTATCCCTTACACGGGCTGTGATCATTTTGTCAGCTCGCTCACTTTTAATAAACAAGCCTGTAAAGATTTTTTGCATCGTCACAATATCCCAATGGCTTCCTCTATGCTTTTGCACAAAGGCGATCCCATTGACTGGGTTGGTTTAAACACATTGGGCCTACCTCTTTTTGTCAAACCCAATAAAAACGGCAGTAGCTATGGCATATCCAAAGTGACTGAATCAACGGCCATTGCAGCAGCTATAGATCTGGCTTTTCAGTACGATGACGAGATCATTGTCGAAGCTTTTATCAAAGGACAAGAATTTTCCAATGGCGTTTTGCGAAAGGATGGCGACATCATCGTTATGCCCATTACGGAGATTGTTTCCAAAAACGATTTCTTTGATTACAAAGCCAAATACCTCAGCGAGAGCGAAGAGATTACCCCTGCTCGCCTTTCAGACGATATGCGTCGTCGCTGTCAGGCCCAATCCAAAAAACTTTATCAAGCCCTGGGCTGTATGGGGATGACCCGCTTTGATTATATTCTCAAAGACGAGACCTTTTATTTTTTGGAAGCCAATACTATTCCTGGTATGTCAGAAGCCAGTATCTTTCCACAGCAGGCCATCGCCCACGGCTGGACCATTAGCGAGATGTTGGAGGCCATTGTCGAAGAAGCACTGAGTAAGGTCGAAAGCCCCTCGCAAACATGATCAGCTCTCTCGCTCCGCTCCTTCAACGACAGAAATGCCTGGTACTAGATGGCGGTCTGGCTACAGAATTGGAGAAAAGAGGCGCCCAACTCAATGATCACCTCTGGTCCGCTCGACTACTTATCGAAGAACCCACCTGGATTCAGGCAGTCCATTACGACTATCTGCTGGCTGGGGCCGACATCATTACTACGGCCTCCTACCAAGCTAGTTTTGAAGGGCTGGCCCGCGTTGGTCTTTCTCTTGACCGAGCTACGGCGCTCTTTCAAAAAAGCGTTCAACTCGCTCAGGAGGCAAGAA
This sequence comes from Bacteroidota bacterium, assembly GCA_038529855.1. Lineage (GTDB taxonomy): Bacteria > Bacteroidota > Bacteroidia > Chitinophagales > Saprospiraceae > JBCBDH01. Next base: position 12,910 of record JBCBDH010000034.1, read on the forward strand.
CTGATTTCGAGGCGCTTTCTCTGCCCAATCGACTTCGTCCTCTCATTGCTGCTTCCATAGGTCCTTATGGCGCTTATTTGGCTGATGGTTCTGAGTATCGAGGAAATTATGGGTTAAGCATGGAAGAACTCAAGGCTTTTCATCGAGCGCGGCTACACCTATTGGCCAATAGTGAGGTAGATTTGCTGGCGATAGAGACCATCCCTTCTGCATTAGAAGCTCAAGCTTTGCTGGAATTATTGGAAGAGCAAAGGACGGCCTATGCTTTTCTCAGTTTTAGTTGTCGCGATGCGCAGTCCATTAGCGATGGGCATGCTTTTTCGGAAATGGTTAGGCGATTTAGTGGGCATCCACAGCTTTTGGCCATTGGTTTGAACTGTACGGCACCTCAGCATATTTTGCCGCTATTACAAGGGGCGGCTCCTTTTAGTCGTATTCCTTTGCTGGTTTACCCCAATAGTGGGGAGGGCTGGGATGCAGAGCGGAAGTGTTGGTTGGCGGGTAGGGAAGAAGGGCAATGGGAACTGGGCCCACAGGCTTGGTATCGAGCGGGAGCGAGAATCATGGGGGGCTGTTGTCGAGTTGGGCCAGAGAAGATCCGTCAAATCAGGAAGGAGATGCATTCAGAATGGTCCTGGGCATCTCTTTGAGTTTTTTGGCCAATTCGATTTCTTCATAGGGGACGCCTAGCTGTCGAAGCTGTAAAAGCTTTTTTTCTAGTTGAATACTGGCTTGTATGGCTTTGACGAGATAGAAAAAAATGACCAATTTGACGAGGATACCTCGATAAATGTTGGCCACATCGACGAGTGCAGAAAGAAAAATGACGAATGTGTAAAAAGCCATTCCAAGAATAAGGCAAAGCTTTGGCCGTCTTGGGACGAAAAGGGCGCAGCTCAGATAAACAGAGAATAGGATAAGACCTTCTATAATGGCCTCTTCTTTATTAATTCCATAGGCGGAGGAATAGCTCAATTGTACGATCAATCCAAAGACAACAAAACAACAAAGAAAGAACAGTGCTTTTTGTCCCCCTCTGATGTGACCAATGCTTTCATTGACTTCAAGTTTAATCAGATTGATATTTTTGACCTCTTCGGGCGTTTTGATTGTCGCTTGATCAAGATTAAATTGATCGTCAAGTATTTGTTTGTCCATAACTTTATGCTTTAATTGATTCAACGCCTTTTTCTGGTCTACTGCTCTGCAAAAGAAAATAGCGATGATATTACTTACAAAGTGCTGGCCTGAAATTATTTATTAAGATATTGCTAATATATGATTTTTTAATGGCTTATGTGTGGTTAAATGGACTGTAGCAATAGTCTATTGATAGCTCCTGATTATTTAGCGTGGGCGGCCCTGTCGGACTGACTTCCCGCCAGAGTGCCAACGACAGTGGGGGCAGTCCGACAGTTTGTGTGAAGGCCAGTCTATATTATTCTCTATTACAAAGTAACAAGTTCTCATTCTAAACCCAATAGCATGCAAAAGAAGGTGACAAGCAATACAACTTTTCTTCCTGCTTTCTCCCAATTCCCAGCGCTAATCGCTGCCCAAAGTACACGGCATGGGGGCATTAGCCCTACTCCCTACGCCAGCCTTAACTTAAGCCTGCACACTGATGACCATCCCAATAACGTAGCCATCAATCGCCAGCGATTTTTTGAACATTTAGGGATACCAATGGATCGTTTGGCCTATTCGCATCAAGTGCATGGACATCAGGTGGCTATTGTTGATCAGGCGGGAGCGCTTGAAGGCTATGATGCATTGATCAGTCGACAAAAAGGTTTATTTCTTTGTGTGACGATTGCAGATTGTTTACCTATTTTGGTTTATGATCCTGTACAAAATGGAGTTGCGGCGATACATGCGGGTTGGAGAGGGACCGTTGGGCGGATTGTGGAAAAAACCCTGCAATTGATGATAGAACATTGGGGAAGTCGAGTGGCAGACTGTTTTGCTTATTTGGGGACGGCTATTGATGAATGTTCTTTTGAAGTAGATGAAGACGTCGCTAGGCAGTTTCAGGACAGTCATCAACGTTGGGATGAAAAAAGGGGGAAGTATTTGATTGATTTGAAAAAAGCCAATATGGATCAGCTATTGGGCATGGGATTCAAACGAGCGCGCATTAGCCAATCCCCCTATTCCACCTATCTGGATAATGAACACTTTTTTTCTTATCGCAAAGAAGGGATAACTAGTGGACGAATGTTGGCGGTCATTGGTATTCGCCAATAGCTCATTGCAACCAAAGCCCTGCACTTATGCCCAGTACTGTTCCGATAACATAACCCAAAATACCGATCAAAATCGCTGGACTCACCGCCTTTTTCATCCCCCAAGTAGCCGCCATTGGTGCTGAAACGGAAGATCCCCCTGCATTGGCACAAGAGGCAATGGCTATCTCCTCCAAACTCAAACCTAAAAGTTTACCCGCGATCAGGCTGACCATCAAATGAACCGCTAAGACGATTGCTGCAAATAAAAGGATACCTGGCGAAGCACTCAACATGGCTTTGATGTCTGTAGCTGCTCCAATAACTGCTAGAAAGAAAAACATCAGCAACATACCCATATCAAAGGCCACCTTTTCAAGACGCAGCAGCGGCTTCGGCCAGATATTAGCCAGCAGCGTGATCAATAGCGTAATGAGCAATACTTCAAGTTGGATATCGGTATTCAAGTACTCCGCCAAAAGTGGACCCAGCCAATAAGCCAAGGCGGCAATAATCGCAGCAATCAAAAGGGCAGAAGTCATTTGTTCCATCAAACTGATCGAGTGACTAGTAGATGCGGTATTTGGCGTATCTGGGAGCTCATAAGCTTCCTCTGAATAAGTCCCAAAGTGAGGTAGCAACCAGCGAATGGCAGGTAAGAGAAAAAGGAACATAATATAGAAATTGGTAAAGACATTATCAACGGCAATGGTCGATGGAAAAAGAGGACTCTCCAGAAAATCAAAAGTAGTAGCAATCGCCAAGAAGTTGACACTGCCACCAATATAGGTGCCAATAAAAATCCCAGCTACTTTGTAAGTCTCCTCTCCCAAGTCAATGACCAAAGCGGCAATGATGGCCCCTAAAACAACCCCCAATGCCCCAATCAGATAAATGATCAACAAGCGCCCCGATTCGCGAAAAATGCGTTGGAGCTGTACGTTGAACAGCAGCAGGGGAATAGATAAGGGGATGACATAGCTAAAAACAAAATTATAGACTGGAACTTCTATCGTCGAGTCTGAAGCAGAGGGAATAAGACCCAAACTGCTGATAATCGCTGTCGCACTCAGAGTGACCAATACACCAGAGATTTGTCCAAACCATCCTTTTCGCTCCCCATACATTCCTAAAAAAGCAGCGCCAAACAAGCAAGTCAATAGTAAAAAATGTTGATCGGGAGCGATTAATGCAGTTGACATATTTAGGTTTTTCTTAAGGCTTGTCGCTTAAATTAAGAAGTATTTTTATTTTCGGATATTGATTACGACTAAAATCTAAGCTGATGTCGATGCGCTTTTGTCTTTTATATGCTTTTATCTCGCTACTTAGTCTTTCTTGTACAACAACGGAAACAGAAACGGATTCGCCTGAAGCCCCTTTTCAGCAGGAAGATATTGAAGTCACCTGGACCCTCGTAGGCAATCAAATTGGCGAGGAAAATCACCATCGTGCTTTTTTCACCCTTACCAATAAGAGCGATAAAACACTGGGCGATACTGGTTGGGCTTTGTACTTTAATCAGACAACGCGTCGCATCATCCCCAATAGTACAAAAGGTGCTGCTGTTGTCGAAAACCTCGATGGCGATTGGTACCGCCTTCGCCCTACTGAAGGTTTTGAATTGGAAGGAGGGACGAGTAAAGATATTAGCTATGATGGCAATTTTTGCATGATCAAAAATTCAGATGCGCCCTGTGGGCTCTATCTGGCCTTTACGGATGAAGCAGGGAAAGACCTGGTACAAGTTCCTATTCAAAACTATCAAATCAAAGGCTTTGAAAAGGCCGAAAATATTCGTCGGATGGAGGGGGATGAGGTTCCCCTGCCAACACCTGAATGGCAGTACAATCAAAATTTGAAGCTCCAATTACTAGAAAGTGATGAGCTACCCCTTGTTTTACCCACGCCGCTAAAAACCAATCGAGGAGAAGGGCAGGTACTACTAAACGGGGAGATGAGCATTGCGGCTGACAAAGCGCTAATGGCAGAGGCCAATTATCTGGCTGATCAATTGGCAACTGTTCTTACCACAAACCCCAAGCTCAGTAAGGATCAAAAAGGAGCGGTGCGACTGCGTTTGGCTGATTTGCCCTTTGGGAAGTCGGAAGCCTATCGCTTGTCTGTCGAAGAGGGGAAAGGGGTAGAGATTATCGGAAGTGATGTGGCAGGTGTTTTCTATGGCATCCAAAGTCTGATGGGTTTATTTCCAGTGGCTAGCTATCAAGAAAAGCAGAAGGCCTTGATGATAGATGAGGTAGTCATTGAAGATGCACCAAGGTTTGGCTATCGGGGGCTGCATATCGACCTATCTCGCAATTTTCACAGTCTAGCTTCCGTAAAGCGGATTGTCGATGCAATGGCCTTGTACAAGATGAATAAGCTTCATTTGCATCTGACCGATGACGAGGGCTGGCGTTTAGAGATTGCTGGTTTACCTGAACTGACTTCCTATGGTAGTCGACGTGGTCATACTTTGGATGAGCAGGACTTTCTACATCCTGCCTATGGCTCTGGCCCATTTCCTGACCCCAATACCTCGCATGGCAATGGCTATTACAGTCGGGAACAGTTTATTGATCTTTTGCGCTATTCAGCTGATCGACATATTGAGGTGATTCCAGAGATCAATGTGCCTGGGCATGCTCGGGCTGCTATCAAGTCGATGGAGGCACGATATCGTAAATTATCCGCTGCTGGGGATGAAGCGGGAGCGAATGCCTATCGCCTGGCTGATCCAGACGATGCTTCTGAGTACGAATCTGTGCAGCGCTACCCCGATAATGTGATTTGTGTTTGTCGGGAATCAGTTTATGCTTTTTATGAAAAAGTAGTGGATGAAATAATGGCCATGTATGAGGAAGCGGGTTTGACTTTGAAAACCCTGCATACGGGAGGAGATGAGGTGCCTGCTGGGGTATGGAAAAAGTCTCCAATTTGTGAGCAGTTGATTGCCAGTGATGCGAAGCTAAAGAGCGATGCGGATCTGCCAACTTATTTCTTGAGACGCATGGCTGAAATTATGAAGGCTCGAAATTTAGTCACTGCAGGCTGGGAAGAGATTGCGATGGTCAAGAATGAGGAGGGGCGCTTTGTCAGCAATCCTGAATTTGTGGATCAAAACTTTCTGCCCTATATCTGGAATAGCCTTTGGGGAAATCAGGATCTAGCTTATCGACTGGCGAATACGGGCTATCCCATTGTCTTGTGTAATGTGACCAATTTCTATTTTGATTTGGGCTATAATAATGATCCTGAAGAGCCTGGATTATACTGGGGCGGTTTTGTAGATACGAGAAAAGCCTATGAGTTTATCCCTTTTGATGTATTTAAATCTGCGACCTATGATGTCTTAGGGCGACGAGTGGATAAGGAGAAAGCTTACAAAGGCATGGCGCAGTTAAGTCCGCAGGCGAGGGCACGAGTTCTTGGATTGCAGGGACAACTTTGGTCCGAAACCCTAAAAGGGCAAGAGATGCTGGAATACTATACCTTACCCAAGATGTTGGGCTTAGCGGAACGAGCCTGGGCGGCCGAACGTCCCTGGGAACAAATAGATACCGAATCCGCTCGCGAAGCTTCGCTCGACCGCGAATGGAATCGCTTTGCCAATACCCTGGGGCAGCGAGACTTGCCTCGATTGGATTTTTATGCAGGAGGTTTTGGCTATAGGATTCCCTTACCTGGTGGCCTGATCAATGAAGACCAATTGTTGTATGCCAATATCGCTTTTCCTGGATTAGCCATTTACTACACCACTGATGGCAGTGAACCCACCTTGGAATCTACACGATACACAGAACCCATAGAAGTAGAAGGAAATGTAAAATTAAGGGCCTTCGACAAGCGGGGCAGAGGGAGCAGAACGA
>JBCBDH010000035.1:0-18762 GCA_038529855.1 Bacteroidota bacterium
CAATAAAACCGAAGAACAAAGACTGGCCTTTGCCTTGGATAAATACAAAAAGCTGTTCCTCAAGTTTTTGGAGCAGCCCATTATTCCTTTTGATAATAATCAAGCAGAACGTGACTTAAGAATGGTGAAAGTCAAGCAAAAAGTCTCAGGGGGCTTTAGACAAGCTCGCTATGCTCAATATTTTGCACTTATTCGAAGTTACATCGCTACGGTTAAAAAGAATGGTCGTAATGTCTGCCAAGAAATGCATCAGGCTTTTTTACAACAACCATTTTCACCTATTCATGCTGAATAGTTACAATTAATCTTTTTTTTGAGCTTAAGTATTGATAATCAGTGGCTTAAAAGTTGGTATTGAAAATTAATAGAAAAAATTTTATGGAATTTTCAAGTTTTTGCGTCCTATTAGTAGACGATCGTAAATGCATTTATCTGTTGAGTACTTTTTGCGGCCAGTAAGCTGCAGGAGGCCTGGCGAAGCTTTGGGCTTTGGAGGCTGAAAGGCAGTGGCCGGCGGCGGTGGCGGGAGGGCCCACCCTCAATGGAGTGGCTATACCCACGCTGCAATTATATTTTTATAAAACAAATAAATTAAAAATAATAAGTGATAAAATGTCATTAGCAGAGCGCCCCGAAGATATACACCTCAATGAGCAGGAAGAAGTCCAGCAAATCCTCGGTGCACCACCAGGAGGCTTACTGCGTTGGGGGATCACCTTGATCTTTGCAGGGGTGGCCTTACTATTGCTATTGAGCTGGCTCATCAAATACCCAGATACGATAAAAGCAGAGGTGGTCCTAACCACGGAAAAACCACCTATCCGAGTGGTAGCTCCCATCAGTGGAAATTTAGACAGCTTATTGGTAAAGGACGGGCAATTGGTGAAAGAAGGGCAGGATATTGCTTTTTTTGAAAATCCAGCGAGCCGCGAAGATGTCTATCAGTTAGAGGCTTTCTTGGAGAAGATTGATGTAGATGATGTGAGCTGGCGGCGAATTGATTTCCCTCGAGGCTTACAGCTAGGGCCATTACAGGATGCTTACTCTACCTTGATGCAGAATCAGGAGGAATACCGCATTTTTCTTAAACAGGATATCACTTCTGCTTCCAAGCGTTCTTTGAGTCAGCAGATTAATCATATAGAATCCGTTAATCGTTCTTTGGCGGCACAGGCCAATACACAGCGGCAGAAGATGAAGCTGGCGGAGGAGAATTGGCAGCGCAATCAGCTCCTGGCCGCCTCAAATAATGTCAGTAAGCGCGAAGTGGAGCTGGCCCAAAGTACTTATTTGGAGGAAAAGCGGAGCTTTGAAAGTTTGGAGACGAGCATCTTAGAAAATGAGGTTCGCATCGAGCGTTTAAAGCTACAGAAGCTAGAATTGAATAAGGGTAGGGCAGAGGGGAAGGCCAATCGACGAGCGGTATTGAGAGAAGATTACAATCGTTTGCGGAGTGCGCTGAGGACTTGGAAACAGCAATTGCTGATTCGAGCACCTATTACTGGTAAAATTAGTCTGGCAGCGATTTGGACAGATGGGCAGTATGTAATTAGTGACCAGGAAATTCTGACCATCGTTCCGCCTGATAGCGAGAATCAGCCCATTGTTGCAAAGGGCCGTTTGCCTTTATTTGGCTCGGGAAAAGTGAGTGTAGATAGTAGTCGGGTTAATATTCGACTAGCCAATTATCCCTATCAGGAATTTGGGGCTTTGGAGGCGAAGATTAGAACGATTGCAAGTGTTCCAGCAGAGGGTACTTATCCTATTGAGTTTCAGCTTCCCGATATGATCACCACCTACAATAAGACCATTCCTTTCCAGCAAGAAATGCCTGGTGTAGCCAATATCATCACCGAAGATCGAAGCATAGCTGAGCGCATCTTTGAGAAGATTTTGAGTATCGTAGAGAACAGGTAGCCCTCAACTATTGTTATCCGTACGCTAATTATGGCCAAGCCTAAGGAAAACAATGATATCCGAGAGCAATTCTCGGCACTCAAAAATTTACCAGAATTTTTTCGACTCGTCTGGCGAACCAATCCCTATATGTTTTTGGGAAATATCCTATTGCGGATTATCAAGGGAGCGCTTCCACTACTCATCTTATACGTTGGTAAGGAAATCATTGATGAAGTCATTCGCTTGATGGAGGCGCCAAATGAGCCCCATAATTATTTGTGGCTGATGGTGGGGATAGAGCTGGGTTTGGCGGTGAGCTCAGATGTCATCAATCGCGGTATTACCTTATTGGATAATTTATTGGGAGATTTATTTTCCAACCAAACTTCTGTCCGTCTGATCCAACACGCTGCGACCTTGGACCTATATCAATTTGAAGATACGGAGTTTTACGATAAGCTTGAACGTGCACGTCGGCAAACGAATGGTCGAATCGTCCTGATGTCTCAGGTCCTCCAACAATTCCAAGACTTTATTACCATCCTTTCTTTAGGAGCGGGTTTAGTCGCCTTTAACCCTTGGTTAATATTGATTTTGATTGTTGCCGTGATCCCCTCTTTTCTTGGAGAAACGCACTTTAATCAGCGCAGTTATTCCCTCACTCGTAGCTGGACACCTGAGCGAAGGGAGCTGGATTATCTTCGATATATTGGAGCGAGTAATGAAACAGCCAAGGAGGTGAAGATTTTTAGTTTGGCCGATTTTTTGGCAACGCGTTTTGGAGAGTTAGCACACAAATACTATCAAGCAAATAAAGATATTGTTCTCAAACGCGCCTTTTGGGGAGCTGTTTTGTCGATGTTGGGCACCCTATCCTATTATGGGGCATATGTATTTATTGTATTGGAAACCATCAGTGGAAGCATTAGTGTAGGAACACTTACCTTTCTTGCAGGGTCTTTCAACCGAATGCGCAATATGCTGCAATCTATTATGAATCGCTTTTCCAAAATTGCAGAAGGATCACTTTATTTACAGGATTTATTTGACTTTTTTGAAATAAAACCTCAAATCGTTTCAGGTGCACAGAAGCGAATGATCCCTACAAAGATTCAACAAGGCTTTGTGTTTGAGAATGTGAGTTTTAAATACTTGAACAGCGAAGATTGGGCCATTCGCCATTTGTCCTTTCAGCTAAAAGCGGGAGAGAAGCTAGCTTTGGTTGGAGAGAATGGAGCAGGAAAAACCACCTTAATCAAATTATTGGCGCGTTTATACGAGCCTACAGAAGGGCGGATTTTATTGGATGGTATTGATTTGCGGGAATACGATTTGGTGGATTTGAGAAAGAATATTGGTATTATTTTTCAGGATTACATCCGTTTTCAATTACAGGTATCAGAAAACATCGCCATAGGAAGCATTGAGGAGCGACTAGAGCTACCAAAAATTAAAGAGGCGGCGCAAAAGAGTTTGGCGGATACACTGATTGCCGATTTACCAGACGGCTATGAACAGATGTTGGGAAAGCGATTTGCTGCAGGGGTTGATTTATCAGGTGGTCAATGGCAAAAGATTGCTTTGGCGCGGGCCTATATGCGGGAGGCCCAATTGCTCGTTCTCGATGAACCCACTTCTGCCTTGGATGCCAGAGCAGAGCATCAGGTCTTTTTGCGTTTTGCAGAGTTGATCGAAGGCAAATCAGCGGTTTTGATTTCGCATCGCTTTTCAACTGTGCGAATGGCAGATCGCATTTTATTTCTGGAAAACGGCCGACTTCTGGAATTGGGAACCCATGAAGAACTCATTGCTAAAGATGGCAAATACGCTGAATTATTTCATCTGCAAGCCCAGGGCTATCAATAATTATTCAATGCCTTTGGATAAAAACTCTTCCTCATACTCCTCCAGGGCTTTTAGTTTCCGCGTCAGCATTTCATTATTTGGTAGCATGACCAAGCCCTTTTCCAACCATTGTCTTGCATCCTTAAACTTTTTCTCGCGAAACAGATAGCTCGACTTATTGGAATAACAAGTGGCAATATATTGGTCGACATTGGCGGAATGTTCAAAATTATTGATCCGTTGGTTGAAGAGCTCAAAATACTGCTCTGCTTTTTCTTCCTCTTCCAAATCGTAATACTGAGAAGCCAACTGACTGAGGCAAAATAATCGAAAATCAATGAGTATGGGGTTTCGCTCTAGGAAGGGATGGCGTTGGGTAAAATCATTGAGTTCCTCATAGCTGCGTTTAGTATCTTTAATATGTCGAAGCTGTTCCAAAAAAACTTCCGTCAGTAATTTGCGAATCCGAACATTTTGAGGATTTAGAGCATAGGCTTTTTCTGCATGTTCCAATGCCTCTCTGGTTCGAAAGGAAAGTACATAAAATCTACTCAATTGGAAGTGAAAAATCTCGTCAATGGTTTTGGATAAACTACTGTCTGCTGCAACTGCTTCTTTGAATAAAATGTAATAATCCCTAAAGGCTTTCTCACTGGATCGCTCAATTAATAACTCCTCTGAAAGTTTTCCAAATTGTTGCTCAACTTCTAAATTGACCTCCTCAGAGGGAAGGTGGAGCAAGAGTTTAAACAGAGGTCTAAAACTATCTTTATTCGAATAGTCAATAGCCGTCACCAATTGATAAAGCGAGGAAAAAACAACGAGTTGATTTCTAGGCGTAGCATGTAGATAAGTCGCCTTTTCAATCATGGCCAATGCTGTTTGGGCATCTTCGACATCTAAGGCATAGAGGGCATTATTATAATACTGTGCACCAGCCAATTGACGAATATTGATGGTTTCATTATCCCCTAAATAGTATTGGGAAAATAATTCCTGAACCGATTGACTCTTAGCTTCTGTTTCACTGATCAATTTGGTTTCTCTTAGATAATTAACAAAAGCCCTTTTATCCTTATCGCTAAAAGTCGTCACACCATAGCGAGGGTCAGTGGTTTCTACAAAAATACTTTCTCCATCAGGGTCAATGATGGGAAAGACGTGATTGGGTTCCAGCTTAATGGCATAGGGGATGTCGAAATGTTCAAAAACCATCACGTACAATGCAGTAGCGGTGACACAATTAAATACCCCCGTTTCAAAAATCTGTTCAAAGGTAGCCTGCTCTACATATTTTTTTAATAGCCTATTGTGAACGATGTTGAATAGTAGTTTGGATTGCTTTTTATAGGATTTCTTTTTATTGAGTTTTTGGGAAATCTCTTGTAGCAGACTTTCTACCCGTTGATTCACCTCTACTAAGGTACTGCTATCGTTCTGGTTAGAACTGGCCAAAAACAAACTAAGTTGATCGCTCAAATTGGGAAATCGCCCCTTGCTTAGGGTACTTTTCTCGTAAGGACTGTGAAAGTGTAATTCGTCAAAGGGAGGCACATAAATATCCTGTGCGGGTAGGGAAAAAATCAGTGTCAACAAGACCCCAACAGAAAGTAAAGCTCTTCTCATGGTGAGTTTTGGTTCTAGTGTTTGAATAGTAAGATTTGCGCTTCCTTACCGAATTTATTTGTTGTTTTCGCGGGAGGTCTCAAAAAGAATAGCCAATAAATGAGGGGAGAATTAGCTAACGATTGTATAAAACTAAGGTATTTTAAGCGGAAAGTAAAGTCTGCTGTTGGGAATACTCCCTATAGAGAAGTGTCGCCAAGACCAAATATTCAAGCGCGACGAAGTACAAATTTTCCCAATAGGGATCATAGCTGTAGTTGACATAAGTGAGGAAAATCAAGCCCGTCCACCAAACTGGATAACGCAAGGGCGTGAAAATACAACAGACCAAGGGCAGCGCTGTATACCAGGGATGCACCGTCGTGGTACAAGCCAAATAAATGCTCACAGCAAGTAGCATTTGTAGCGGAAGTCGAGCCACATTGGCCTCCATTTTTCTAAATGATAAATACAAAATACTCGACAGAACAAGGAGGCCCAAACCTGGACCAATAATGGCAATCATATTATAACCTGACAGCTGAAAGCCCAACCAACGCAACAGGTAATAGATGCTGGCATTGAATTCAAATTTTCGAAAATACAAATCCAGGCTATTCCCAAAATGGAATAGAAAAACCTCATTCAGCAAAGGGGAAAATAAGACTAACAAAGCCAAGCCTCCAATTAAAAAATACCGAAAACTACGCTTCCAGCCCAGGTGCTGAATCAGTAAAGGTAAAAACATCAAAGGCAAGAGCTTCACCGCTACAGAAAGCGCCATGGCTAAGGCAGACCAAGTCCATTGCGAGCGAACTAAAAACCATAAGGAGAGCAGCAAAAAAAAGATCATAGCCCCTTCAAAATGTAGATTTCCCGTAATCTCGATGATCATTAATGGATTGAGGGCGTAGAGTAAGATACGGCGGATGGGCAGCTGAAAATACGCCAGTAATTTCCAAATCAAAGCCATTGACCCCACCTCAAATAAGACCATAAAGAGCTTCATGACTACAGCAGCCCCTATCCAACTCTTGGGAAATAACCAACAAGCTGTCGCAAAAATAGCCTGACAAACGGGTGGGTAGATCGTAAAATAATTGGGGGAATTCAATTGATCAAATAAGACCTGATTCAAGCCTTCTACTTCTTGCCCTTCCTGTAAGTAAAAACTGGGGAGTTGGTTAAAAGGATTATATCCCTGGACAATAAGACGTCCGTCCCAAATAAAGCGGTAAATATCATCAGATAAAAAGGGAAAAGCCCCAACGAGAATCAGTCGCAGTACAAGCGCTAAGCCAAGAAAAAAAAGGATTTGTTGATGGGTTTTGACTCGATAAATCACCCAGGCGTAGCTCCCAAAAGCTAATCCATAACAAAAGAGCATGGGCCAAAAGTCAGACTGCTCTACGCCAAAACCAAGATAGCTGATGGCCAGGATCGAAACCAGCGCGATAAGGTAATTCCTGAAGGGCTGTTTCATCTCCGTCCCCGCTATTTATATTCCAAATGACTGATGGAATAATAGCAAATCGTCCCAAACCCAATGGATAAAAGCAGATGGAAGAGGATGAAAGGATTTGTGCCTAAATAGATACCATAAAGCGCTCCACCAAGGAAGTAAATGGCTAGGAAGCCTTCCATGATCGTAACCATAGAAATATTACTGGCTAGGTATTTTTGCTTTTTAAAGGAATCGCGTAAATGGCGAATATTGAACTTAGGCGTTCGCACAAAGGGCGACCTTTTACCTCGATAGCCCTGCAAAACGGCGATGGTATTGTGCAAAGACAAACCCATAGATAAAGCCAGAAAAACAGGGAATAAAACAACGAATTTGAACAGCAATTTGAGGTAAGGCTGCTTTTTGAGTTCGGCCTGTACATTGGCCACATAGTAAACCGCAATAATAGATAGCAGACCGACTAGAAATACCGTAAAATAAGCAGTATCTATCCCAATTTCACTCAATGCAAATAACAAAGGCACACTAAAGACCCCAGAGATAAAAATGAATACAAAAATACCGCTGGCCAGTAAATGACTGGAAGCATGTAGCTTTTGTCCAAAGCTCAGTTTTGAACGCCAAATGGTCGGCAACAGCTTCCGGGCATTCTCTGCTCCCCCCTTCATCCAGCGAAACTGCTGCGATTTCAAACCGTTCATTTCAGACGGCAATTCTGCTGGCGAACCCACCTTCTCCAAATAAAGAATTTCCCAGCCCTTGAGCTGCGCCCGATAACTCAGATCGAGATCTTCTGTAAGCGTATCAGCCTCCCAGCCTCCCGCATGATCAATCGTCTCTCGCCGCCAAACACCCGCTGTACCATTGAACTGTAAAAGACAATTCCCCGCACGTCGCCCTTGCTGCTCAACCGTAAAATGCACATTGAGCTGCATAGCCTGCAGTTTGGTCAGCATGGAATAATCCTGATTGATGTGTTCCCAGCGCGTTTGGACCACTCCCACTTTATCATTCTCGAAATAGGGAATGGTGCGAAGTAAAAAATCTTTTCGCGGCAAAAAATCTGCATCAAAGATGGCGATAAACTCTCCCTTAGCAAATTGCATCCCTTCTTTTAATGCTCCAGCCTTATAACCCTTGCGATCCGTTCGATGATAGAGTTCGATATTGAAGCCAAGGGCTTTGTACTGTTCGACCTTTTTTCTGGAAATCTCCACGGTCTCATCCGTAGAATCATCGAGTACATGGATTTCAAACTTATCCTTGGGATATTCAAACTGTGCAATGTTGTCGATTAGGCGATCCACGACATAGAGTTCATTAAAGATGGGCAATTGTATAGTGACAAAGGGCAGATCGTCCTGTAGCTTGGCTTTCAAAAGCGGCTGTTGGCCATTGGCCCAATGGTACCTCTTATAGTAAATGAGTAGTTGAAACTGAAGCAAACAATACAGCGTGATATAGAGCAGGGCGACTGTGTAGATCGTCAAGATGGTATAAGCAATGAATGACATGTCGCGTTAATTTTCTATAGTATTTGCGAAAAAATACGGGCTAAAGCAGTTTGAAAATGGTCCAAAGTATCTTATGCCCCGCCAAAATGGTTCCTTTTATTGTACCAGACACCTTAGAAACGCCAATTCGTTTGCGATAGCTTACTGGCACCTCTGTACACCGAAGTTGGTACTTGGCCGCCTTGACCTGCATCTCCACGGTCCAACCAAAATTGGTGTCCTGCATATCAATAGCGATCAATTGGTCATATCGGATGGCACGAAAAGGCCCCAAATCCGTAAACTCATAGCCATAAAACAGCCTAATGAGATTGGTGGCGAGCCAGTTGCCAAAAATCTGCTGGGGCATCATTGCCCCTCGTTCCATATTACCCAATGCTCGCGAGCCAATCACCATATCCATTTCTGCACTAATAATTGGCTGAATCAAATTGGGCATTTCATCGGGATGATCCGAGTAATCGCCATCCAGAAAAACCACGATTTCAGGTTGTTCGGCTTTGGGCTTCTCCTTCAAATAGCGGACGCCTTTCAAGCAAGCATTCCCATAACCTTTGGCAGGCTGGTCGAGTACGGTGGCGCCACCAGCTTGGGCTACTGCTGCCGTGCGATCCGTACTGGCATTATTACAGACAATGACTTCCCTCACCCAATCGGCAGGAATATCTGCGAGGACCTTCCCTATGGAATCTTCCTCATTATATGCTGGAATAATGACATCGACTATTGGTTTTGACATTGAGCTGTAAGATGTACTATAAATCAAGGGCTAAAAATACACTAAAATTGGGGAAAGCGATTGTATTGGTAGAGACAATCAGTCAAGAATCAATAATTTTACAATATCCAAAGCAAACAAAAGAATAAACTGACGTTATACATTATATGCGCCTCCCAAATCCCTCGAAATAAAAGGCTTTTGGTATTTTTGCGCGGGAAAAGATGGCCCCAGCGCCATTTACAGCAACCAAGATATGAGATACTTTTACTTTTTTGCCACTTTAGTGATTCTCGGCCTCGCGTGGGCTTGTAATCCAGAGGATGATTTTATTACCGATCAGGGAGCTCAGTTGGAGTTCTCTTTGGATACCCTTCGATTTGATACCGTATTTACGGAAATCGGTTCGGCTACGCGAATCTTGAAGGTGTATAATCCGCATGATCAGTCTATTAAGATTGATAAGATAATGATTCGGGAAGGCGCTAGCTCCGTTTTTCGGATCAATATTGATGGGATTCCGACGGCGGAGGCTTCTGATGTGGAGATTGCTGCCAATGATAGCCTCTATATTTTTGGGGAGGTAACGGTTAATCCCGATCAAGACTTTTCGATTAGTCCTTTTGTGATTGAGGATGCGATTATGTTTTTGACTAATGGAAATGAACAGTCGGTCCTGCTGGAAGCTTGGGGGCAAAATGCCAATTACATTCCCAGCCGCTTTAGCAAAGGAGAAACCAATGTCTTTTCCTGTGATTTTGGGGAATGGGTGTGGGATGATCCGCGGCCTTATGTAATTTTTGGGCTCCTGGTCATAGATGAATGTACGCTGCGAATGCCGCCTGGAACTCAGGTTTATGTGCATGGTGGTTTGGAAAGCACCTTTGTGGAGGACAGTGTTGGAAATCCCGTTAAAGTCTTTTTTAATGACGGGCGATTGATCGTTGGGCCACAGGCGAGTTTGGTGATTGAGGGGACGGTGGAGGAGCCAGTGACCGTACAAGGAGATCGCTTGGAGGAAGATTTTGGCGATGTTGCTGGGCAGTGGTTTGGGATATTGCTATCCCCAGGCAGTCAGGGCAATCGCATTGAAAATGCGCAGATCAAAAACAGCATCTTTGGTGTAGCTGCTGATTCTGCGACAGAATTGAGCCTTAAGAATACCCAAATCTTTCATACCTCTTCCAGTGCCGTCATCGGTATTCATGCCGAAATCAAAGCACAGAATAGCCTATTCTTCGACAATGGGGCCAGTTCGGTTCGCCTGATATATGGCGGTAATTACAATTTTGATTATTGCAGCCTGGGCAGCTATGGGGTAGATGCCTCTGCTTTGAGTGTCAGTAATGCCCTGTGTTTGGACCAGCTCTGTAGTCGATATCGAGCCAATAATCTCAATGTCCAATTTCGGAATTCCATCATCTTTGGCTCTCGTCGCGATGAAATCGTCCTGGCTTCCGTACCAGAAGCGGACTTTAATTATGGCTTTGAAAATTGCATCGTTAAGGTAGACGAGCTAGACGATGAAGGGGAATTTGTCGATTTCTTTGACCAATGTGTCAATTGCATCAATGGAGAACGCGATGCCGCCCTATTTGCGGATATTGACGAAAATGATTATCGCCTTGATACCTTGTCGATTGCCGAGGGTATGGCCATTCCCTTGTCCAATATCCTACTTGATCTAGACGGACAAAATCGCGATCCCAATATGCCAGATATTGGTTGCTATGAATACATCATAGAATAATGAGTACACAAAAAGATATCGCCATTTTAGGATGTGGTTGGCTGGGTCTGCCGCTGGCAGAAGCTTTAATTAGTGATGGATGGACCGTCAAGGGCGCGACGACCCGTTCAGAAAAATTGGCCCTCTTGCGCCAGAAAGGCATTCAAGCCTATCAGGTAAAAGTAGAACCCAATGGGATTCAAGCCATCCCCAATGATTTTTTCCATACCTCCACTTTAGTCATCAATATCCCCCCTAGAAGAAAGCGAAAAGAGGTAGAACGCCTACATGTGCTGGAAATACAACAGCTGATCAAAGCAGCGACTGCTGGAGGGATTAAACATATCCTGTTTGTCAGTTCAACCAGTGTATACGGAAACATCAACTCGCCCATCAACGAAGACCATCCAACTGCTCCAGCGACGGCATCGGGCAGGGCCTTGGTTCGAATCGAACAATTACTGCAAGAACAAAGTGCTTTTCAATGTACCATTTTGCGCTTATCTGGTTTGGTTGGAGGAGACAGAAAGGCAGGGCGCTTTTTTGCTGGTCGCAGCGATATCCCAGGGGGGAATGTTCCCGTTAATATGATCCATCAAAAAGATGCAGTAGGAATTATTCAAGCGATTCTGACCCAGGAAAAGTGGGGCTATGTCCTCAACGCCAGCGCGGACCAACATCCTCTAAAAAAAGATTTCTATCCAGCTCAAGCCCAAAAAGTAGGTTTGGCTCCCCCCAGCTTTCTCGACGATCAGCAAGATTACAAAATCATCACCAACGATCGCGTAAAAAGCTTACTCCACTATACCTTTCAATATCCCGACCCTATGGAATTCTAATCCATTTGGTAGGCGATGTGAAACAAGGCATCTCCCGCATTGATTACTGGTGCATTATTATGCCCAATGATGTAGCCATCCCGATTGGCCAAAACTGGAATCTCCTCATGACCATGTGGATCATTGAGTACGCCCAAAGGCTCGCCTGCGCTCACCTTCGCTCCCGACTGCTGGTTCCAAATAAACATCCCTGACTGCTCAGCTCGCACCCAAGAGGTCTTGTTAAAAATAATTGGTGCTCGCTGTACAGAAGGTACCTCGCCGATCATTCCCCGTGCCGCCATTAGCCGCCTCAGCCCGCTAATACCCTTTTCAATAGCAAAACCATCATAGCGGAGGGCCTCTCCACCCTCATAAACGATGATACTTTTTCCCATGCCTTTAGCTACTTTGCGTAGGGTCTTCGGCAGGTTATTTTTTTTGATGAGATAAGGCGCTGCAAACTGCTTGGCCAATAATTCCGCTTGCGCATCGCCAGGACTATAGCGGATTTGAGGATAATTGTAACGACTACCACCACCCGTGTGAAAATCGACCCCAAAATCAATCAGTGGAAGGATTTTTTTAGTCAATGTGCCTGCCACCCTTGAGGCCAACGAGCCCGTTTGGTTGCCTGGAAAACTGCGATTGACGTCCTTGCCTTCAGAGGCATCGCGCGAGAAGTTGATAAAGCCATAGACATTGAGCAGCGGAATGGCAATGACGCTACCCGCCTTTAACTGATCATACAAGCCCATGTCAATCGTCCGCCGAACGATTTCTACGCCATTGATTTCATCACCGTGGACACCACCCAAGACAAGCATGCATGGCCCTGGGTTGAGGCTGCGAAAGACATGGATGCGAATATTGATCACCGTCCCAGAGGGCAAGCGAGCGACATTGAGTTTGATGATCTCCTTTTGCCCAGCAGGGATCGCTCGTTTGTTGATGATGAAATCTTTGGTTTGGGTCATTGTTGTTGTTCGATAAGTTCAATAATTTTTCCAGCTACATCTATGCCAGTTGTTGTTTCAATTCCTTCTAAGCCAGGTGAGGCATTGACCTCCAAGACTAAGGGGCCTCGATCGGATTGCAACATATCTACCCCAGCCACTTTTAACCCCAATATCTCTACAGATTGTAACGCGGTATCTATTTCGGCTTGGGTGAGTTTGATGTGTATAGACGTACCTCCTCGATGTAAATTGGAGCGAAATTCACCAGGTCGGGCTTTGCGCTTCATGGCCGCAACGATTTGTCCACCCACCACCAAAGCGCGAATATCCTGCCCGCTGGATTCCTCAACAAACTCTTGTACCAGAAATTTTTCTCGGAGTTTGCTGTAGGACTCAATGATTGCCTCCGCCGTATTGCGATCTTTGGCCAGGATAACACCAAGACCATGTGTCCCTTTGACGAGCTTGATGACCACAGGCAGGCCGTTTACTGCATCGAGAAGAAAATCAATGTCCTGATAGAAATGACCAAAAAAGGTCTTTGGAAAACCGATACCAGCATTGGATAGCAATTGGAGACTTTTGAGCTTATCTCTGGATTTGAGCAGAGAGGCTGAGGGCAAAACGCTGTAAACGCCCATCATTTCAAACTGCTGAATAATAGCGGCACCAAAGGCAGTTCCGCTGGCTCCAATACGAGGAATGATCGCATCAATCCGCCCAAGTCGCTCTTCTTTGTAATAAACCTGTGGGCGACCACTTTCCAAAACAAGACTACAATCAGAATAATCAATCAGATACATCCGATGTCCTCTCTTTTGGCCGGCGATAAGTAGACTTTGTGTACTGTAGAGGCCAGGTCCTCTCGATAATATGGCAATATTCATAGCAAATGCTTTACGCCTGGTACAATATATTAAGAGTATGTTTAAAATCCCATTAATTGGCTGCAAGCGGCAAATATGATAGGCTAAGAAGCGCTGAAAATAGCGCAAAACTCCTGAATTTAGGTATCTTGAGTGCTCCATCAAATCACAAAAGCATGCAAACGACAAGTCATATCCCACTCAATGATAAGCGAATCATCAATGGTTGGGCCATGTTCGATTGGGCCAATTCTTCCTATGCGCTGGTCATTGCCGTAGCGATATTTCCAGGCTATTTCTATAATGTGGTGGATGAATCCTTTACCTTCTTGGGTATTCCCATGACCAATAGTGCCTTGTTTTCTTATTCCTTGTCCTTTGCCTATCTGCTGATTTCGCTTTCTCTTCCTTTGCTGAGTGGGGTGGCGGATTACAGTGGACGAAAGATACTCTTTATGAAAATATTCACTTTTATCGGGGGGATATCCTGTATATCGCTGTATGCTTTTGAAGGGATGCCAACACTAATGCTTGGAGTGATTGCCTTTGTATTAGCGGTAATTGGTTTTGCGGGGGGGCAGGTCTTTTACAACTCCTTTTTGCCATTAATTGCCTCAGAAGATCAATTTGACCGCGTGAGTGCCAAAGGTTTTTCTTATGGCTATATCGGTAGTGTCTTATTGCTTTTGGTCAATTTGGTGATGATCTTAAAATACGAATGGTTTGGCCTATCAAGTGGAGATGTCGCTGCCCAGATTTCTTTTGTGATGGTGGGGATTTGGTGGATTGGTTTTGCCCAGATTTCCTTCAATCGCCTCCCCAAGGATTCGATGAAAAAGATGAGTAAGGACATTTTACAGCGAGGCTATCAGGAGATTGCTAAGGTATGGGGAGAAGTAAAAAAGCAACGCAACATCAAACGTTTTCTGTTCTCCTTTTTCTTTTACAGTGCTGGTGTACAAACGGTACTCTCTCTGGCCTCTACCTTTGCCACCGCTGAGCTCAAATTTGATTCGGTCGAACTGATCATCTTGATCTTGATTTTACAGCTCTTGGCCATTGTTGGTGCTTTGATCTTTTCGCGATTATCAGAGCGACGCGGCAATAAATTTTCCATTATCACCATGCTGATTATTTGGATGTCGATTTGTGTGGCTGCTTATTTTGTACATGGCAAAATGGCCTTCTACCTAATTGCTGTATTGGTGGGTATGGTAATGGGAGGGATTCAATCCCTTTCGCGCTCTACCTACTCCAAACTTCTTCCAGAGGATACGCAAGATACGGCCTCTTATTTTAGTTTTTTTGATGTCTTGGAAAAGGTAGCTATTGTCTTAGGGACCTTTAGCTTTGGATTTATCGACCAATTTATGGGCGGGATGCGCAATAGTATCCTGGCGCTGATTGCTTTTTTTGTAGTGGGCTTAGTGGTGTTTTTGACGGTGGAGATTATGCCTGCGAAAAAAGCCAATGCAGTCGCCTAATTATTGTAGTAAAGAAGCATCTACTTCCGTCCCCAAAGCTTGTGCCCGCTGCGCATCCTGTCGGGCCAATCCCACATCCCCTTGCAGCTTATATATCTTGGCTCTTTCCAGAAAAAAGATCCCATTGCTATCATTTAGGCGGATGGCTTCCGTAAGGTCTTTTAGGGCTTCTGGGTCATTGCCCAAACGGCGTTTGATGATGCCTCGCTCATACCAAATTTCGGCATTATAAGGATTGAGGGCCAGGTATTTATTGTGATCCTCTAGTGCTTTTTCATACTCCTGAATAAAGGTGTGGACCAAAGAGCGATTGAGATAGGTGTTTTTGAATTCTGGATCAATGCGCTCGGCCTCATCGAGGTCAGCCAGGGCCTTATCGTATTGGTTGAGCATCCCATAGGCGGCTCCTCTGTTGACGTGAAATTCGGCCTCTTCGGGCTCTATCTCTATGGCTTTATTATAATTAAAAACTGCTTGTTGAGCATTGCCGCTGTCAAAATAGGTCTTGCCAAGGCTATTATAAGGTGCCGCTTTTCCTGGTGCTAGTCGAATGGCTTCTGAATAGTCGCGAATGGCTTTGTCGAATTGTTTGAGGCCGCGATAGTAATGCCCTCGATTGCCGTGAGGGAGGGCGACGTCTTTGTAGTATTTTAGCACATTGGTCCAAAGCGTACCGCCATTTTCCCAAACTGCCACCTGTTGTCGACTTATGTAGGCGAAGAGCAGACAGTAAAAGCCCAGGCCACCTGCCAGCATAATTTGGTATTCGCCATAGCGCTTAGACAAATAATCATAGCCCCAAGCTACCATAAAAAACAAGCCCAAATAGGGAATATAAGTAAAGCGATCGGCCTTAAAACCCTGCCCAGCTCCTAAAACCTGTAGGACGAATATCACATTGACGACAAAGAAAAAACAGCCAAAGACCAAGGCATACTGCTCTTTTTTAAATAGATAGTAAAACAAAGCCACCGCTGCCAAAACACCAATTGGGCTAAAGTAGAAAATCGTTTCCAATTCCTTGGGATAAGGATACAGGGCTGACATCTCGTAGGGATAGATAAACTTGACCAAATACACACAAAAAGAATAGGCTCCCACCAATAGGCGATCAAAAATGCCGTAATTAATGACGCTATCATCCAATGTCTTGGCTTCCGATAACAAATAAATACCCAATAATCCCACAAACAGCGATAAAGCGAAAAAAGGAATTTTTTCCGTAATCAACTTCCAATTCAAGGGCCGTTTGAAGTAATAATCAATTCCAATCAAAGAAAGGGGAAGGGCAACTGCCTGAATTTTGGAAAATAGCGAAAGGGTAAATAAGGCAATGGTCCAATAAAAATAAGACCGTTTTTCTGCTTCTTTAGCCTTTAGCGAAAGTACATAAGTACACAAGGCCCCCAAATAAAAAGCCCCAAACAATACATCCTTGCGCTCCGTCACCCAAACCACCGATTCCACCCGCATGGGATGAACGCCAAAAAGCAAAGCCCCAAATGCTGCTGCAATTGGACTCAAATTGAGCAATAACAAAAATCGATAGGCCAAAAAGGTACAAATCAGATGTAGAACGATATTATTAAAGTGAAAAACCGAAGGATCTAAGTCAAAAAAGTGCTTTTCCAAAGCGAAAGTAAAGATGGTCAGCGGATTATAGCCCCCCATAACCGTACTGCCAAATATCCCTTTGATGTGCTCCCAGTCAAATCGCACCAAATTGGGATTGTCCATGATATTGACATCATCGTCCCAATTGACAAAATCGTAGGAGGTCGCTGGAAAAAACACAACAGCTGTGATCAGCAAAACCAAGGCCAGTGGAATCAGTCGATTGGGGTCTTTCCAAAAGGAAACAGCGAGAGGCTTTTTCGACTTTCGCTTTTTAGCTACCGCTTTCTTCTTGATCGCTTTTTTCGACATAGTGACAAAGTAAAGATATTTCAAAGATACATTACGGAAAAATCAGATGGATGTTTGGTTTTCTAAAAGATTCCCTAAATCAGCGGAATTGCTTACTTTAGTTCCAAACTAAAACAAAATGTGCGCTCATAAAGCTATTTTACCCTTATTGGGCTTATTCCTTTGCTATGGACTCTCTATTTCCGCTCAAATCAGCCTAAAAGCATATAGCCATTTTCACTACCTCAATGCTGAGTTGCATCCTCAGCCCTATGATTTTGAGCCTCGCCCTTTTAGGCACCGCGGTTTTTCTGGAGCGATTCGGTGGGCTAACTCCGCTAGTACGGCCTATCACGAATTAAACGGAGAAATACGCTTTCGGGATTTTGAAGGGATTGAATCAGAAGAATATAGCCTGCGATATGAATATGGTATTTATTTTAAAAAGATAGGTACACCAGCACTGCGTTTCTCCTTATCTGGCGCTGGTCGAATATACTACTTGTATGAGGAGGTGGAGGCTAGCCAAAGCCTTTCTGGTTTCCGAGTGCGAGTTGATCAAGCTGGATTAAACTGGGCCATTTTTCTTCGAATGGAATATTTCTTCTGGGAAAATTGGTTTATCGATGTTAACCTAACCGCCCTTAATATATATTACGGTGTTGATTTCAGCAGGGTTTTTAATCCCCTCCTAACCACTCGGCAACAAAGACAAGGCGGCTTGGAAACGGGGGGCGCAAGGTATCGCCTATTGCGAATTGGATTTGGTTATCAGTTCTAACCAAGACCAAGTGATCTCTTAAAACGACAACCAAGTATGAAAAAAATAAGTTTTTTATTCCTTTTCATCCATCTGCTATTCAGTGGATATGCCCAACAAGATTCTACTTTTCAAAAAGTCTATTACGGACCAAGCATTACTTACGGCCTGAGTACTTATGAAGGATTAGGCTCTGGGATAATTGGTCAGAATCTCAGAGGAGGATTTTATTACAACAGACGATTGAGTAAGAATTGGCGGATTAATGCAGGTGGGCAGTTGAGTTATTTTTCTGAGGTAAAGGATAGTATTGATGGACTCCTGGATCCCAATAATATTCCTATTTTTTTTATCGATACCATCTATCCCTTTAGATCAGGAGAAATGACGTATCGCAGTTTATTATTAGCCGTTCCACTCCGATTGGAGTATTACTCCAAGAATAACCGGAAAATAGGATTGGTCTTTGGCCTTACCTTTAATTTCAGACTCTATGATGACATCAGTTGGGTATATCGAAACAAGGAGCGAAATAGCATTACTGACGAAATTATTTCTGAAGGGGAAATTAGGATGGAGACTCCGCGCCATAAATTTTTAGATAGAACTTTTTTGGACCTTGGCCTACAACTCAATCTGCGAAAATTAAAAATTACCCCCATGGTTATTATGGAATCTTACGATTTGATTGAGGTGGATTGGTTGAGTGGAGACAGCCGATTTACTTTTTTAGTGGAATTGGCGTGGAAATTCTCTGCTGATTAATTGTACGATAATTCCTTTGTGAAGCCATACCCCTACGCGCGGGCTGCCCTGTCGGACTGACTCCCCGCTAAAGCGGGGTCCGTCCGACAGTTGTGGGAAAGTATTTTGGGGCTACGCAATCCATACTAGCGTTTCTCGAGCAGTCGTCTTCATTTTTCAGTCGATAAAAATGAAGCAAAAATCTAGGCGAAATAAACTTGCTCCGCTCAGACAGTATTTCGCCAGGCTGCCCGCGCTTAGGAGGAGTTACTTTAGGAGTAGCCCTTCAGGCTAGAGTTGAGCTTGTTTATGAGCGAGTTTTAGGGTACTCCATGTACTTCTTTTATTTACTTAGTGCGGGCTGCCCTGTCGGGCTGACTCCCCGCTAAAGCGGGGTCCGTCCGACAGTTGTGGGAAAGTATTTTGGGGCTACGCAATCCATACTAGCGTT
>JBCBDH010000035.1:18862-18999 GCA_038529855.1 Bacteroidota bacterium
GTTGAGCTTGTTTATGAGCGAGTTTTAGGGTACTCCATGTACTTCTTTTATTTACTTAGTGCGGGCTGCCCTGTCGGACTGACTCCCCGCTAAAGCGGGGTCCGTCCGACAGTTGTGGGAAAGTATTTTGGGGCTAC
>JBCBDH010000036.1:0-18948 GCA_038529855.1 Bacteroidota bacterium
CCATCCTCATAAAAGCGAAACATCTTATACAATTCTCCAAAAGCATCCGCTTTGACGATTCGGAAATACAAACTACTGCTGGATAAAGCGCTGCGGTGATCAGATAGTTGGAAATCGGCTTGGTAATACCAAAAACTATTGTATAAGATGTTTCGCTTTTATGAGGATGGATTGGTTATTACTTATATTGTCTATAACACACCCGATAAGATCATTGGCCAGGCTCGCGAAAAGGTAGGTAATATTCACGGTTATTATACCGTAAAAAGCGATTCTCTTTTCTTTACTACCAAGGTCTATTACAACCACGATGCGACTTTTTACCAAGGCGAAGTTTTTACTGACTCACTGGTACTCAAGCAGATCAATTACAAAAGCAAACAGGAGGCACTGCACACCTATTATCGCTATCAAGAATAAGCTAAAAAGCGAGATGACTAACAGCATCTTTGGTCATTTTTCCTTATATTTGGAAAGAATTGCAATTCAAGCAGCTGCTTAAAAATTCTTTATTTTTCACACACCTTATTTTAACGTTTGACTAAGCCACATCTGCAAAGATGGGTCTCGTCTTTATATTGTTTTAGATACCACGGATTAAATTTAATACAACAACTCAACTCGCACAAAGGTGCATGTCTGAGCTGTATGGCTACACCTGTGTCAAAGAATCGCGAAGAGGAATTGATTTCCTAACACTTTAATCTAAAACAATGAAAGTTAAACAAATAGTTTTGCTACTATTCTTCCTATCCACTATATGGATCAATAATCCTTCTTTAATTGCTCAACCTATTTCTCCTCCTGGCCCATTTACCAAAATCGCCACTCAATCAGGCGATTGGAATAATACGGCTACCTGGGGCAATAATCCCATTCCGCAAAATGGCGATATCGTTCACATTCCCGCCGCCATTAATGTGGTCGTGCGTCGGCAAGAAGGCGCTAGAATCAAATACATACAAATAGATGGTGAGTTGCGAATGACCATCCATTCCAATACCCGACTACTTGTCGAAACCATGGTGGTTCGGCCAACAGGTAGTTTTAATATTGGCTTGCCCGGTTTTCGAGTCAACCCCAATCGCAAGGCAGAAATCGTCTTTATCAGTGATGGGCCCATCAATACCACTTGGGACCCCCAACAAGTGAGCAAAGGCTTGATCTCAGCTGGGCAGATTGGTATTTATGGCCACATCAAAAGTCATATGATCCCAGTTAAAAACAATGTGGCTAAAAACCAGCGAGACATCAATCCAGCGGTAAGCATCCCCAGTGATTGGAGAAACGGCGACGAAGTCGTACTGACGGGTGGACATTTTCGCAGAAATACCAGCTCGCAAGATGAACTCAAAACCATCTCCTCTATAAGCGCCAGTTTGTCTGGCCTAACAGTCAATAGTAATTGGCAGTACGATCATTTCAAAGTGAGAAAGGATATGGACTATCACCTGGCCAATCTCAGCCGTAATGTGATTTTCCGCTCGGAAAAAACCAACATCGCAGAACGAGGTCATATTATGTTCATCAACCCTGCGGTCATCATCGAACATGCTGCCTTTATCAACATTGGTCGAACAGATAAAACCCAAAGATTGGATGACATAGTCGTCAATGATATGGGCAGTAGCTACACAATCACTACTCCCCCAGTCAATCAGATCAACAATCGCCGTGGTCGCTATTCCATTCACTTTCACCTGAATGGTATTCGTCCTGGTCTGCCATCACCTTCGCGAATCAAGGGTTGTGTGGTGAGAGGAACGGCAGGCTGGGGTTTTGTCAACCACAGCAGCCATGTCGATTTTACAGAGAATGTTTGCTATGACTTTGTTGGAGCCGCTTTTGTCACGGAGTCAGGAGATGAATTGGGGCGTTTCGAAAATAATATTGCCATCCGCGGAACGGGAAATGGCGAGTATCGACCTGCCCGCATTGTCTTTGAAAACCCTGACCGCCCACAGCCTTTATCAGATTTTGGTTTTAGTGGTGATGGCTTTTGGTTTCAAGGACCAGCCATCCGTGCAGTGAATAATGTAGCCAGTGCTTGCAATGGCGCTGGGATGATTTGGTTTACGACAGGCGCTCCTGACATTCGCTTTAATCGCTATGTGGGGTTTCCGCGTTCGGCAGTCAGCACCGTCTATGCGGGCTTTCCTGACTTGGCCAGTCATCAGCCGCGTCATTGGGATTATTCCGTCGACAGCTTGGTCATTTCAGACCTACCGATTTTGGAATGCCGAAATTTTCAAGCCTATGGCTGTCTCGTAGGCTTTCGGCTCCGCTTCAATAATTTCAACAACATCGACTGGTATACAGAAAACCCATTTGACTACGATGACGAAATTGTCCCACTCATCAGTGGCGATCCTCGCTTTGCGGTATTTATGCGTCAAAAAGTGGAGGGGCTCAAACTTTGGAACAACGAACAAGGTTTCCGTACGCGCTATAATAGACAAACAGACTGGATAGATGTGAGCGCTATCAATCGTTTGGATTATCATCCAACACAAGCCTATGCAGGTGCGGAGTTTATGTTTGTCAATGGGGCAAGTACTTTTCATGGACTGGTCATTGACGGTTATGCCATAGCGGGTTGGATAGAAAGTGGGATTGGTAATACACGCAGCGAATATACCTTTACCAAGAGGGAGTATAGCAATTATGCCAGCTTCGACATTTGGTATCCTGGGCGATTTTGCAATCCGCTGACTGGCGTCAATGTATCCAATATCGCCTCGGAGATGGCCCTAGTGAGTTGGAATAGCAATGCTAATCACAATCGCTACCTGATCCGTTATAAACCCAATAATTATCCACATTGGAGCTATGCGACAACGACAACGACAACGACTAATGTCGTTCTCCGAAAGTTAATGCCATTGACTACCTATACCGTACAAGTGATCGCCGCTTGTGATCTCAATGTCTCTGGTTGGACTACCGCAATTACCTTTACCACTACCTCCCAACGATCTAGTCTTACTCCACCCACAACAAGGGCGGTATCTGGCGAACCTAGCCTATTCCCCAATCCAGTTAGTCAGGGCACTTTATACCTACAAATCCCCGACCAATTGGCCATTAGCGATATCCGCATCATTGATGCTCAGGGGCGCTTATTGGCCCGACCCCATGTGGCCACCGCCATCAGCGAAGGAATAGCTATTGATGAATTGCCCATTAGCACCTATTGGTTGCAACTAACCACGACTGAGGGCGTAAAGACTTTACCCTTTGTCATTAAAGAATAGACTTAAATAAGCGGTAAAAGGAAGAATGGACAGGCGTTTGGACCAGTATCCAAACGCCTGTTATTTTTATTCAAAGAAAGCTTGTTCAATTCGTTCTACATACTCCAAGACCGTCAAGCGAAGCAAAATATCCTTATAGTCTTTTTGATGGGTATTCCCCAGACAAAGCCATTGGTTCTTATTGCATTCAATACGACCCTTAGCCTTTTTCTGGATTTGCACGCTAGGGTCTATGGATTGAACAGCTTTGGCCAAGTCCTCTTTAGCGGGAATACAAAACTCATAATCTACCGACACCTTCCCCCCTGCTTGGGTACTCAAGCCCTCCTCGTCTAGCTCCGAAAGATCAAAGCCAATTTTTTCGGGATGGGTTTCCAAACGTTTACAGGTAAGCCCAGAGAGTAAAATGAGGGCAAAGAACACGCTCAAAAGGCGAAGTACGAATGAATCTCTAATCGACATAGGATACAAGTTACTTAGTACATTCTGTATTGTAGGTAAAAACGGTCTCCTCAAATTGCTTCCAAGAAGCATCCTTATATTTACCTTTGACTACTCCACAATCCGTAAACAAGTCTGAAAAAGCATTCCGATATTTCTTCTTAGCCACTTTCACCGTCAGGCCACCGTCTTTCTGAACATAAAAAGACTTATCCTCTCCACCAACCATCGTAAAGGCACCTACCCCTAGCGAGGCCGTCTCCGCAGCAAATGGATCGTGATAAACTTTCAAGCGGCTACACACCCCAGGATTGAGCAGTTGCATCAATAAGATCATCTTTTTCTTTTTGACTTGTACTTCTGCTTTTTCAAAAAAGGCGTAGCCATCCTTTAGGCGTTCCTGATCGTGCATTCCCCGATCCCACTGTGGAATATCATACAAAAAGTCACTCGTCTGATTGAGCTTATCAAAACCACTTTGAGGCAGGTAAGCATGTTTAATCTTTTCTATGGCAATGGTTTGCTTATCCCCGCCCTCTACTTGGATGGTGATTTCTTTAATCAATCCTTTTTTGCGCTTCAATTTCTTGACAAGACCTTCCATTTCGGTACCATCCTCCAAGGTAATATAGGAGGTTTTACCGCGGGAAATTCCATCAAAAGGTCTTAAAAATTGTTGGGCAGATAAAGTAGAAGTGGCGAGAAAAAAACAGCAAATGGCCAATTGGTACAGTTTCATCGTTTTATATTTTATGATTTTTAAATTGAGTTATCTGGGGATAAAGGTAGTATTTTCTTTTAGAATGGCAGTTGATGGCAGCTTAGTGTCGGAGTAACTTAAAGTTACTCCGACACTGAGCTGACCTCGCTAATTCAAAAAAAAAATCAAAAAATTTTATGGAATTTCCCTTTCGCTGCGTCCTATTAGGTAACAATTGCTCACAGAGCGCTTTTTTCACTTGGAGAATTGGCGGGCAATCGAGCAAAATGGCGTAACTTTATCGTTTAAACAGCTATCCTTACGGACTGCAAAATAATTAATTTGATGACAGTAGAATTAGCAAAAGCGGCACTCAAAAAATACTTTGGTTATGATCAGTTTCGGCCGATGCAGGAGGAGATCATCTCCTCAGTATACGAAGGAAAGGATGTGGTCGTACTCATGCCAACGGGAGGGGGAAAATCAATGTGTTATCAAATTCCAGCTATCACCATGGACGGGGTCTGCATCGTCGTCTCTCCGCTGATTTCGCTGATGAAAGATCAGGTGGAAAGCCTGCGGGCAAGTGGTATCCCTGCGGCTTACCTCAACAGCTCGCTAAGCAGTCGGGAACAGCAAGTGGTAGAAGATGATTTGTACAATCAAAACATCCAACTGCTGTATGTCTCTCCTGAAAAAATGGTATCCCAGCAATTTATGCCACTTCTCCAACAAGCCCGAATCAATTTATTCGCCATCGACGAGGCGCATTGTATTTCCGCCTGGGGGCACGATTTTCGGCCAGAGTATACCCAACTTCGTTTTCTCAAACGCCAATTCAAAGGTATTCCTGTGATAGCCCTGACGGCTACTGCCGATAAGCTCACGCGCAAAGACATTGTAGAACAATTGGAACTTCAACAGCCCAAAGTCTTTACGGCCTCCTTTGATCGGCCCAATATCAGCCTTGAAGTACGCCCAGGCCAAAAGCGAATGGAGCAAATTCTCCATTTCATAGGCCAACGCCCTAATCAGTCGGGAATCATCTATTGTCTAAGTAGAAAGAATACGGAAGATGTCGCCAACAAACTCAATAAAAAAGGGATCAGTGCTGCCTTCTACCATGCTGGACTAGATGCCCGCTCGCGCAATCAAGTACAAGAAGATTTCATCAGCGATCGCCAGCCCATCGTTTGCGCTACGGTTGCTTTTGGAATGGGAATCGACAAATCCAATGTTCGGTGGATCATCCATTATAATCTGCCCAAAAATATGGAAAGCTATTATCAAGAGATTGGCCGTGCTGGGCGGGATGGGACAAAAGCAGACACCTTGCTTTTTTACAGCTTTGCGGATGTAGCGGTGCTCCGCGAGATTCTTCAAAGAAATGAGAGCGAACACCTGGATATCAAATTGGCCAAGCTCGACCGAATGCGCCAGTATGCTGACTCCCTGCTTTGTCGTCGAAAAATACTACTCAATTATTTTGGGGAAGACCTACAAGAAAATTGTGGAAACTGCGATATATGTAAAAACCCACCTCAACAATTTGATGGGACCATCATCGCCCAAAAAGCCCTCTCTGCCATTGCAAGACTAGGCGAACGGGTCGGTATGACCATTCTCATTGATGTACTTCGAGGATCGCGAAGAAAGGATATTTTCCAAAGAGGTTATCACAAAATCAAAACCTATGGCGCAGGTGCAGACATCAGCTCTTTTGACTGGCAGGTACTTCTCCAACAAATGGTCAATCAGGGGCTAATCGAAGTGGCCTATGATCAGCACAATGTACTTCGCCTCACACCAGCCAGCCGAGCCGTTTTATTTGAAGGACGAAAGGTAGAGCTGGTTAAGATGCAGGCCATTCGCGAGCGGATAGAAGCGAAGAAAGCGGCTGGTAAGGTCAAAACGCAGCGCCAAAGGGTTCGCGATGAATTGTTTGAAGTCCTTCGCCAGCTTCGACGGCAGTTGGCGCTAAAGAGCGGCGTTCCGCCTTACATTGTATTCAGCGATGCAACACTGGAAGAAATGGCAGCAGTTCGCCCAATGGATGAAGTGGCTATGCGTGAGGTTTCAGGGGTAGGAGAAATGAAGCTCAAAAAGTATGGCTATCAATTCATCAAGGCCATCCGCCAATTTGTGCAAGCGGCCAGAGTAGAGAAAGAGCAAAAGGCAGCGCAGAGCGATACCCAAATTGAAAGTTTGCAGCTGTTTCGAAGAGGATTATCGATAGAAGAAATCGCGCTGCGACGCGAGCTATCTGTCGATACCATTTATAATCACCTTATCAATTTGTATACCCATAGCGAAGAGGAATTCAAAATATCTTCCCTGGTCAGTAAAAAGGAAATCAAACGCGTATTAGAAGTAAGCGCCCATTTAGCTGAGCCTTATAAGCTCAGAGAAATCTATGAACAACTAAACGAAGAAATTTCCTATCCAAAAATCAAATTCGCCCTGGCTTATAAAGCCAAGCACCCCCTTTTGTCCAATTGATACCCAGGAGATTCATCTACTCAATGAAAGCGAACAATCAGCATTCCTGGCGACCATTTGACGAATTGGCCGATAGATTAATGTGAAAAATGCTTAACTTGTTATACATCACTATTTAGGTGAAGTGTGTCATTTGTTCCAATCTAATCTGATGCGAAGTAAGTCCCTAATTCTAGGTGTATTGATGTGGTTTTGTTGGCTCAGCACTAGTCTGGTCACGGCGCAGGATAATCGGATGCGAGGCGGTCTTTGGTACTTTGGCCCTGGATATGGGCTGGATTTTACTGATGGACCCGTCAAGACCGATTTTAGCTCCCAAATGGATACTTATGAAAGTAGTTCTGTGGTCGCTGATAAGCAAGGTAATCTATTATTTTATTCCAATGGCGGAGGTCGGGAAAATGGTGAGGAGACAGGTTTTATCTGGAATCGTTTGCACGAACCGATGGAAGGAGGTGAGTTAGGTGGCACATTAGGTGGGGGAAACAGTTCAGCTCAAGGCTGTTTGAGTATTCGTAAACCAGGCAGTGAGTTCGACTATTATCTCTTTACAGTTGATGAGTTTGAAACCATGCTCCAATACGATAATTCCTTTCCCAATGGCAAGGGACTTTCCTATTTTGAAATCGACATGGAAGCCAATAATGGTTTGGGACGGGTAACTGTCAGCAATCAAAAGCTACTAGAACCCTGCTTTGAATACATCAGCGGTACCCAACATGCCAATTGTCGGGATTATTGGGTCATTACGACGACTAGCCATTATTTTCTGACAGAAAATCCTGATACTCCTGACTCCATTTATATTTATGAAGTCAATGATACGGGTATTCAGAGCCCACTGCGCTACCCGCTACCTATGGGCCAGGAAGGTATCCCTGATGAATACGGGCTGATTAAAATTGCACCAGATGGCTCGCGATTTAGGATTGGTAATTTTCTTTACGATTTTGATAAAGCAACGGGAGCAATTGATTCGATCACCAATTTAGGCGAAAGCTATGGTATTGCCTGGGATGAGCAAGTTGCCTTTTCTGCCAATAGTCAGTACCTATATCGCTTTAGACCAGAACGCTTGGATAGTATCTCCAATATCCGAGTTTTACAATACGACATGTCGGCCCCTGACCCTCCTGCTACTACTGAATTTGTGGGTGAACAAAATTATTTTGGAATCGTGGTATTTGGCTATCCACAGCTAGCGCCAGATGGTCAAATTTATCTCCCCATCCAACAAAACTCCTTTAGCGCCCCTACCATCGTAGCGGCCATTGAGCAGCCACAACTGCCAGGAATCGCCGCTCAATTTAATCCCGCTTCCTTTGTCATCACCAAAGGAGAAAATGATGAGCGCTTTTTGAGCTTTGGCAATTTCACCGATCACATCTTTCGCTATGACCCAAGCATCAGCTTTGACCTTGGCCCTGATGTTACGCTGGCCTGCGATAGTAGCCTGAGCCAGACACTTTATGCTCCAGAAGGGTCAGATTGTTATGTATGGTCAGATGGTAGCATTGGCGACTCACTGGTGATTACGGAAGCTGGTGACTATTGGCTGGAAGTATTTGAAGGTTGCGAAATGGGTATTGACTCCGTAAAGGTAAGCTGGGATAGTGAGCTTCCTACGCTTGATCTAGGACCAGATACGACGCTCTGCGAAGGAGAAGAACTAATGCTGGCTCCTTTGATTGATGAGGTGGATTATTTTTGGCAAGATGGCTCTGATTACCCCTTCTTTATTGTGGATACCTCAGGGACTTATAGCCTGGAAATACGGCGAGGAGCTTGTTTTCAAAAAGATTCCATTCAGATAGATTATCTGCCAATTCCCCATGTCCAATTACCCAATGATACCACGCTTTGCAATAGTATTGCCTTCTTCATGGATGCTAAAAGCAATTTGGAGGGCATCACCTATGAATGGCAAAACGGCTCTGAGCGCTCCTTCTTTGTCGCTAATGAATCAGGAACTTATTCCGTCAGTCTGACCAATGGCTGTGGGACTTTTAGCGATACGGTAGATATCGTTTTCTCCAATTGTCTAGAACCCGTTTGCAGTGTATTTGTTCCCAATGCCTTTAGTCCTAATGACGATGGAGCCAATGATACTTTCCGCGCTTATTCCAATTGCCCAATTGATAATTTCCACCTACAGATATGGGACCGTTGGGGCGGTTTGATGTTTGAGAGCTTTGATATCAACGACACTTGGGATGGCAAATTTGATGGTCGCAATAAAACCCAGGCAGTCTTTGTTTGGATCATTCGCTATGATGCCGTAAAAAACAATCAATTGATCCAGGAAGTCAAGGTAGGCGATTTGACTTTGCTGCGTTGATGCGATGGAGTTCTGCTGATATCCCACGAGCTTGATAGCCCATCCCAAAAGCCTTTTCACTATCTAAAGAAACATCCGCAGGACGAGCCGCCGCCATCTGGACCTCCTTTTGTAGAGAAGGCAGAATTCGATCCCCTGGTAGCCCAAATACCCGAGCCATCTCCTGTGCAAAATCATAGCGCGACATCCGCTCTCGTCCTCCCAAATGCCAAATCCCTGAAAGCTGTTTTTCCAAAAGCAAACCCATCCCCCCTGCGGCATCATCGCTACTCACTGTCGTTCGATACTCATCTGTAAAAGCATAAACCACCCCACCTTCCCGCAATCGCTCAACCCAATTGACCATAAAACCCTTTCCCGCAGTCGACCAACCATAAAGTAAGGGCAAACGCGCTACAGTAGCCAGCGGATGAATCGCAAGAATGGCTGCCTCTGCCTCCGCTTTGTGCTGACCATATACATTAATAGGATTAGTTCCATCTATTTCTCGATAAGGTGCCTGACTTCCATCAAAAACCAAATCAGTAGAGCTAAAGACCAATGGAATTTGTTGTTTAGCCGCATATTTCGCCAATTGACTACTTACCTCCACATTGACTTTTTTAGATTGCGCAGGGTCTTGCTCACAGGCATTGGGCTGGGTCATGCCCGCTAAATGCACAATCGCATCAGGTCGTATTTCTTCTAAAGCCATATCTAGAGCGCGGGCATCACTTAGATCTAGTGCATAGCCTATATCCTTGAGCCAGGGAGCGGCAAAGCGATGATAACAGGCCACAATTTTCCACTGCCCTATCCATCGCTCGATAAAAGCAGGGCCTAACAATCCAGATGCACCAGTCAGCAGTATTTTCTTCATCGCTTAGATTTGAGTTTAAAAATACAGTGAATTTTGTAAATTCGCCCATGCCTTTTGACAGCCCTCATTTCAAAGACATCATCCGCTACTACGATAAAACCCGTTTCGATTATCGAGTGGCCTGGGATAATTCCGAATTTCCAGCCCAACATTTTGGGATGTATGAGGAGGGAGTAGACAATCACAAAGACGCCCTTCAAAATACCAACCGCATTTTGGCGGATATCGCTCGCGTTGAAGCTGGAAACAGGGTGCTGGATGCAGGCTGTGGCAAGGGAGGAAGTTCGCTATGGCTCACCCAAAATCGACAAGCACAAACGGTCGGTATTACGCTGGCTAAGAGCCAGCTCAAGGATTGTCGAGCGAAGGCGAAGTTGCTGGGGCTAGAGGAGCACTGCGAATTTATGATCGCTGATTATTGCCAAACACCTTTTGAATCCGCTTCCTTTGATGTGGTTTGGGCTTGCGAAAGCCAGTGTTATGCTTTAAACAAGGCTGATTTTTATCGAGAAGCCTATCGTTTGCTCAAGCCTGGTGGCCGTTTGGTCGTGGCAGACTATATTCGCAATGATCGACCATTGGGAGAAGAAGAAGAGAAAATCCTCCATCGCTGGCTCAAAGGCTGGGCCATCAAGGATATTGATACCGCAGCTGAACATCAAGATCATGCCCAAAAGGCAGGTTTTGATCAATTGAATATTGCAGATTATACGCCTCAAACCTGGGTTTCGCTCCGCAATTTGTACAATAACTCCCGCTCTTGGATATGGGTAAGTCGCCTAATGTTGATTTTTGGTCTGCGCACACGCGTACAGCATCAAAACCAATTGTCCTCCATCGATCAATTTATTGCTCTAAAATCCAATCTCTGGAAGTATGTTATAATTTCTGCTGAGAAATAATTTAACGTCAAAAATTATTATTCCTTCCCGCTAAACAATATTTTTGTAATAAAGGCTAGGAAAGCTACACTTCAGCCTTTCTGTATAAAACTGATCATCCCAACAACCTTTTTCGAACCATTCACAATCAGCTAAGGATGTCTCATGAACTGTATGAATCATGTTGTGCTACGACGGATGTTATCAAGATATCATATAATCGCATCATTACTAATCGCTCTTTTGCCCTGTGCTGCCATCGGGCAAAGTGTCGTTAGTTGGGATCGAACCCTGGGAGGCAGTGGTTTCGAGGAGCTCAAAGACGCCCTTGAAGCACCTGATGGGAATTACCTCTTCTTTGGGGCACATACTTCTCCTATCAGTGGGGAGGTATCTGAAGCCAGTAGGGGCTATAGCGATTATTGGTTGGTCAAGCTCGCTCCTGATGGCAGCAAGATATGGGATCATCGCTATGGGGGTGATTTGATTGAATTGGGCCAAGCTTTTCAATCGACCAGTGATGGTGGTTTTATCCTGGCAGGGCATTCTTCCTCAGGAGCCAATGGCGAAAAATCAGAAGCTTCTTCTGGCGCTTGTTTTGATTGTTTTGATTATTGGATCGCCAAGGTGGATGCCAATGGCATTTTTCAATGGGACAATACCTTTAATGCTAATAATCGAGACGAACTATATAGCATTATCAATACCCCTGACGGCGGCTATTTATTGGGAGGCTTTTCCAATTCTGACATTAGTGGAGACAAAAGTGAGGCTTCCAGAGGGAATTACGACTACTGGATCATCAAAACTGATGCAGCGGGTAATTTACAATGGGACCGTACCTATGGTGGTAGTGGTGATGACTTTTTGTACGAAGTGGCCAATACCCCAGATGGCAATTATTTGCTTATGGGATCTTCTGCCTCTGATGTGAGCGGAGAGAAAAATAGCCTTTCTCGAGGTGGTCACGACTATTGGATACTCAAAATTGATCCAAGTGGTGCTATCATCTGGCAACAAACGGTGGGTGGCCCAGACAATGATAATGCTTATGCCATACATGTCAATCCAGATGGCACCTTTCTGGCAGGAGGGACTTCTTTTTCTGACATTGGTGGAGAGAAGAACGACCCACTTGAAGGCGATCGCGACTATTGGATTGTCAAGATGGATGCAGATGGAAATATACTTTGGGAGGAGTCTCTTGGTGGCTTAGGACGAGAACAATTATACGATATCAACAAGACGCAAAACGGGACTTATCTTATCACGGGTCTCTCCCGCTCAGATATTAGTGGGGATAAAACCTTTCCCAATCAGGGCGTTTCTGACTATTGGCTATTGGCTGTGGATGAAATGGGGAATATCGTCAAAGAACTGGCCCTTGGTGGAGATGGCAATGATAATCTTCACGCTTGTGTACCACTTTCGGATGGCAGCATGCTATTGGGCGGTTTTACCGCTTCTGGTGCTTCTGGAGACAAGAGCGAACCTTCAAGAGGTTTTAATGATAATTGGGTGGTAAAGGTGGATTGTGCGATGCCCTTGGACTTGGGACCAGATACCATCATTTGTGCAGGAGAGCCAATAGGCTTTGATCTTACCGTACCTGGATGTACTTGTTGTGAGTACCAATGGAGCGATGGTTATGATCAAGCACAAAGAACTTGGGTGCCTAATGGTTCAGAAGCCTATTCTGTTACCATTTCTGATGCTTGGCATTGTCGAGCGGTTGATAGCATTCGCATTGATATACAGAATCCTCCAGTTTTTAATTTGGGCCCTGACCAAACGATCTGTGATGGAGAAGTCCTCACGCTAGCATCCAATATCAGTGGGGTAACTTATAATTGGTCGACGGCGGCGACTAGTCCCAACATCAATGCGACCACTGCAGGCACCTACAGCCTAACGGTAACAGATAATGCCAACTGCAGCTACACAGATGATGTAAACTTATCGGTCAATCCCGTTTTCCAAAGTACGGTCATCGCCACCATCTGTGAAGGCGATAGTATTTGGTTAAGCAATGCCTTCCAACAAAGCACTGGGGTATATTCGGACACTTTGACCTCTACCCTATTATGCGACAGTATCATCAGCACTAATCTGACGGTCTTTACACAGGATACGATTTGGCTAAGTGCTGCCAGTTGTGCTCCATCAGATACTGGCGTTTTCATCAGTACCTTTACCAATCA
Organism: Bacteroidota bacterium; assembly: GCA_038529855.1. Lineage (GTDB taxonomy): Bacteria > Bacteroidota > Bacteroidia > Chitinophagales > Saprospiraceae > JBCBDH01. Next base: position 13,174 of record JBCBDH010000036.1, read on the forward strand.
AAATGGCTGCGATAGCCTCATTATCGAAACCGTCGATCTATTAGTCCCAGATACGACCTTATTTTTTGAAACCTCTTGCAATCCAGCTCAAATTGGCGTCAATATCAATACCCTCAGTAATCAAATAGGATGTGACTCCCTCATCATCACCCAAACTGATTTTGATCCTCTTGGTGTAGATTCTACTTTTATCTCACAAATTGACTGCGATCAAAACCAAGCAGGGCTAGTCATTCAAACCTTGAATAATCAAGCAGGCTGTGACAGTCTCATTTTCACAACTACCAATTACAGCCCACCTGACACCACTTTTTTATTCAATACTTCCTGCGATCCAGCTCAAATTGGCATCAATATCAATACCCTTAGCAACCAGATAGGCTGTGACTCTCTAATCATCACCCAAACTGATTTTGATCCACTTGGCGTAGATTCTACTTTTATCTCACAAATTGACTGCGATCAAAACCAAGCAGGGCTAGTCATTCAGACTTTGAATAATCAAGCAGGCTGCGACAGTCTCATTTTCACAACTACCAATTACAGCCCACCTGACACCACTTTACTATTCAATACTTCCTGCGATCCAGCTCAAATTGGCATTAATATCAATACCCTTAGCAATCAAATTGGATGCGACTCCCTCATCATCACTCAAACTGACTTCGATCCCCTGGGGATTGACTCGACTTTTATCGACCAATTGACCTGTGATCAATCACAAGCAGGGCTGACAGTTCAGACCTTGAGTAATCAAGCGGGCTGTGATAGTTTGATCTTTACGACAGCTAATTATTCTCCTCCTGATACGACCTTTTTGTTTGAAAGCTCCTGTGATATTAGCTTGGTGGGTATTGAGGTGGAGGTACAAAGTAATGAAGTGGGTTGTGATAGTTTGATCATTTTAGAAACCCTTTTTGATCCCTCTGGGATTGATTCGACTTTTATTGACTTGACCACTTGTGATCCAAGTCAGAGTGGTTCAAGTGTGCAGATTTGGACCAATCAAGCGGGTTGTGATAGTTTGGTTTTTGAAGAGACGATTTTGCTGAGTGCAGATACGATTTATATGGACTCCTTGAATTGTGACGCTTCGACTTGGGGGACTTTTGTGTTTGAATATATCAATGCGGTGGGTTGCGATAGTCTTCATATTCTGACGATTGAGGCAGCTGATTTAGTGGCTGAGCTGAATATTACGGATGAGACCTGCGCAGAAGAGGCTGATGGGCAGATCAGCATTGAAAATGTCATTGGAGGGAGCAGTCCTTATTTGTATGCCATTGATGAGGCGCCTTATCAGGCTTTTCCAGGTTTTGCGCGTTTGGCACCAGGGGATTATCGCATTCGAGTGCAAGATGCCAATGGTTGTGAATGGGCAGAGGAGGTGAGCATTCTGGCCGCACCCCTTTTGAGTGTTGATTTGGGGCAAGACACCATGATCCATTTGGGAAGCAGTATTCAGCTACAGGCCAGCATCAATCAATTTATCGACAGTTTGACTTGGGATTCTGAGGCAGAATTAAGTTGTATGGATTGTTTGAATCCAGCGAGTGAGCCGCAGATTAGCCAAGCGTATACCTTAAGTGTGATGAATGAACAGGGGTGTAGGGCCAGCGATCAAATCTGGGTGCGGGTAGATCGAGGAACACGGGCTTTTGTGCCTAATATCTTTACGCCCAATAATGACTTGATGAATGACCTGGTGCGGCCTTTGGTGGGGAGCGAAGTGAGTCAGATTGAATCGTTTAGCATCTTTAGTCGATGGGGGGAATTGGTCTATGAGGCAAGGGATATGGACCCCACTGAGGAGAATTGGGGCTGGGATGGAAGCCTCAATGGACAGGCGCTTCAACCAGCTGTTTTTGTCTATCGACTGGACTTATTGCTCAAGGATGGGCGTTCAGAAAGCGTTTTTGGAGATATTACCCTCTTGCGTTAAAGCAATAAAAGGGGCTATTTGGGGTTGATTTATTAAACGCCAATATAATTTATGAAAAACTATCTACTCCTCCTTGGTCTCTTAGTCCAGACCTCGCTTATCGCACAAATATCCTACACGGCTGATGATTATGCCAATATTGGAGAACAATACATTCAAAGTGTCGTGGCAATAGACAGTAATTTTGTTGTTGATTTTGCCCAAACTGGAGCCAATTTTACCTGGGATTATTCCGATTTAGCCATTGCCAGTCAAGAAATGAGCGATTTTGTTGATCCTGACGATTCAGGTTATCAATCCGCTTTTATTTTTGCCTGTGTTGCAGAAGGCAATAATATATTTACCTGTAATGCCCTGTGGGCAGAGTTGAGCAATTTGGCCGTGCGAGAAAATGGAGAAGCAGATTCACCAGGAATTTCTATCAGTGACCTCTACACTTTTTATCGTAAAAATGACCAAGCACTGGAAGTAACCGCTTCAGGTTTAACCACAGATTTGAACGGTCTGGCGCTGCCCTTGATTTTTTCTTACGATGATGTAGATACACTTTTTCAATTCCCAATTGAGTACCTCAATGAAGAGGAAAGCACAGGTCGACTGGTCATCGAATTTGGACAGCCCCCTAACAATCTTTCTTTCATCACCAATACCCAACGTCGCAATGTCGTGGAGGGCTATGGCAGTTTAAAAACTCCTTTTGGCGATTTTGGCGCCACCTTGAAGGTAAAAACAACCATTCTTCAAGAAGATACCATCTCCACCAATGGCATTACAACACCAATTCCTCTCACGGAAAATGTGCTTTACCAATGGTTTTCTTTGGATTATGGTATCCCTGTACTAAGTGCTGGCGGTATTGTTGTTGGAGGCTTTGAATTTATTTCTAATGTGCGCTTTGTAGACTCCTTGCGCTGTCTACCTCCAAGGGCTACCTTTTTACCCAATACGGGGCTGAACACCCAATTGGACAGCAGTGGTATCGCAGAAGTCTTCTTTTTCAACCTCAGTCAAAATGATGATGAAGTAAGTTGGGATTTTGGTGATGGCAATGGCTCCCAAGTAGGTAGCCCAACACATACCTATACAGAAGCAGGCAGTTATACGGTCCAATTGATTGCTTGCAATACCCTTTCTTGCGATCCTGAAATTTGCGATACGAGCAATTTGATCCTCAATATTACAGACCCATTTGCTCTGGAGGCTTCCTTTACGGTAGGTGGTGGCCCTTGTGCGAATCAAGACTTCCTTTTTGAGGCTACCGCCAATAATGCGGATGTTTTTACCTGGGATTTTGGCGATGGCAATAGCGCAGTTGGGCCAACCGTCAATCATAGCTATGCAGTACCAGGCATCTTTACTGTTACACTCGAAGCGAGCAATGATCTTCGAACAGAGATTATTAGTCAAAGCGTAACTGTCCTACCCAGCTTTGGCAATACTTTTAATATAACGCTTTGTGCGGGAGAAAGCATTACGGTTCCCAATGGCGATGTACTGGATGAAACGGGTACTTATACTTATACCTACACAGCTGCAAATGGCTGCGACAGTGTAGACACCTATGTCCTCGATGTTTTACCTGGGCTGTTGGTCTCCTTAGGACCAGATACGACCATTACCATCAACGATACTCTGGTCTTTTCACTTAGTGGATTTGTTGATTATCAATGGTCCAATGGCGCGAGTGGCGCGGAGCTAGAAATCACTGGCGAGGAATTGGGGCTTGGAAGCCATCCACTTGGCATTGAGGTCGTGGACCAATTTGGTTGTTCAGCTACAGATACCATATTGATTACCGTGAATATGGCGACCTCTACCCATGAAACGGAGGTCTTGTCCAATGCTTTTACACTGGCGCCTAATCCAACGACTGGATGGATCTGGGTAGATATTAGTTATTCAGCTATTGAGCCAAATGCACAGTTGGAGCTATTTGATCTCCACGGTCGAATGATCCAAAATCAAAGGGCTCAATTTGGACAACAAGTCTTGGATTTATCTAAAATTCCAGCAGGCGTTTATTGGCTGCAATGGAGAAATGGTACATCTACTGTCCAAAAAAAGATCATTAAACAATAATTTACATCCGCTGTAAAGGATTTGCTGGATAGGCTTGCTGACTTAATCTCGATACCCCAACGATGGTCAGCAAGCCTGACAGCATAGCCAAACTCCTGAAAGGGAATAAGACCACACCGTCCTCAATCATGGGATAAGGTAAAAAAATGGGCAGGCCAAGGGTTGGATCACCCCCACCAAATCGCAAAAAAGCTGCTACTCCAAAACCCGCTGCCGCTCCCACGACATTGGCCTTGGGATCAAATAAAGCACAAAATAAGCAAGGGAACAACAAGCAGTACACAAAGTCGCTACACAAAAACCACAATTCGTAAATACTCCCAATGTTCAAAGCCAGAATACAGGCCGCGATTCCAATAATCCAGATGCAGCGTTTGATGACTTTTGCAATTTGTTCCGTATTGGCATTGGGTCGAATTAGGGGGCGATAGACATTCCAGGCAGCAAGGGAGGAGGCAGATAAGATAGAAGAATCCACTGAAGACATCACAGCTGCAGCCACCGCTCCCAAACCAATCGTCGCTACCCAGGGGTTGGTTAAATATCGAATCACATGGGGCAAGGTCGAGGCCGCATCCTCTGGCGCTGGAAGCCCCAAAGCCGTCCAATCTGCCACATGCCCCACCATACCAATCAATATGGCTGGAATAGCTGCTACGATACAAAAGAAGCCCGCAAAAAGCGATAGGCGAACAGCTGTTGATTCATCTCTGGAAGCCAATACCCTTTGAAAATAGACTTGCCAGGGAATACCGCCAAAAATCAATAGAAAAGTATAATCCCACCAATTCCAATAGTAGCTCCCCAGGGCCTCCCTTGTGGGTAAGAAGCTAGCCGCAGCCCCTTGGCTTTCCTGATAAAGCGCCCAGGTCGCTTCCAGTCCTCCCGTATACTCCAATGCAAAAGGTAAGACCAGACAAAGCCCCAACATCAATAAAACCAATTGGACGACATCTGTAGTTGCTACCGCCCAAAGTCCGCCCAATGCGGTATAGGCAATGGCAATAAGTGCAGAAAGGATAATAGCTGGCCCTGTCGCCAAACCCAGCACCGTACCAAAAGTAGTACCTAGTGCCATCAAAATAGCTGCCGTCCAGAAAACTTCCCCAGACAGCGCAGGTAGGAAAAGCAGGGCAGCCATGCGTTTGCCAAATCTTTGGGCCAGTGGATCGAGCATGGTCCTAAAGCGATAGTAGCGCATGCGACGGGCAAAGAAAAGCCCACCAACAACTAAGCTCAATCCATAGCCCCAGGGAGCTTGTACCCAAACCAGGCCAGAAGAGGCCGTATATTCTGCCGTTCCATTAATAAAGCCCCCTCCTACCCAAGTAGCACTCATGGTAAACACGGCCAAGAACAAGGGCAGTGAACGACCCGCTAGCATCAGGTTATCCAGCTCGCTATCCGTCTTCGCCCTGCTATTAGCCGCTGCTCCCAGATAGAAAACTAAACCATAAAAGATCAACATGGCGATAAAACCGCCCCAAAAGACTGGACTTCCCTGGAGTCGCAGATAAATGCCACAAAGACTTAGTAAAATTAGGAGTATAGCTGTTGGTACGAGTGGATGTTTGAAATTGATTTTAGCAATCATAAACGCTTTAATTGATGAAGGAGGCCAACCAAAGATGAATTAATTCTCAAATATTAAAGTTTTTAATGGTTTTTTGGCAAATTTACCCAATTGAATCACTAGAGCGACACGGATGAATAAATTTAGTCCGACTTGGTGGCAAAAGACTTTAGCCTGGTCG
>JBCBDH010000037.1:0-18515 GCA_038529855.1 Bacteroidota bacterium
GCGATCTGTTTTTTGAAGAACGAATGTTGCGACTTAGGGATCATTTTCAGGAAATCCTCTCTGCTGTTGTTATCTTCAAATCATCAATTGCCTGTTCGGGCTGCGCTAAAACAGCAGAGAGGATTTCCTGAAAATGATCCCTAAGTCGCAACATTCGTTCTTCAAAAAACAGATCGCTACCGTATTCCAGATTGATCAGTAATTCCTCCTTTTGTTCGATAATGGCCAGGGTCATATCAAATTTGGCGATATCATAGGAACCATAGTTCTTTAATTCTTGGCTAAAGGCATCTTGCGCAATGGGTAATCCTAGATTTTCCATCACCTGACTTTCCCCTGCACTTTGATAGCTAAACATCACCTGAAACAATGGACTCCTACTGCTGTCCCGCTCACTAACCATTCGCTCAACAATCTTCTCAAATGGCGCATCCTGATGTTGATAAGCGGCTAGCGTTGTCGTTTTGACCTTGGCGAGCAAATCGCGGAAAGAAGGATTTTCGCTCAGGTCGCTTCGCAGCGTCAGGGTATTGACAAAAAAGCCAATGAGTCCTTCCAATTCCTGCTGCGTCCGTCCCGCAATTGGGCTACCCACACAGATATCCGTCTGCCCAGTGTAGCGATACAATAGGACCTTGAAGGTGCTCAGCAAAAACATGTAGGGCGTCACCTGTTCCTTTTTGCAAAGGGCCATGAGCGCTTCCTTTCGTTTTTGATCAACAGTAAAATTGATCGAACGACCTTGCGTACTTTGCACCTTGGGGCGGGGCAAATCCAATGGTAAATTCAGCGGCTTAGCTCCCTTCAGTCGCCATTCCCAATAATCCAACTGTCGATCCAGCACCTCTCCATTCAAATGGGCTGCTTGCCAAAGGGCATAGTCCGCATATTGAACCGTCATTTCAGGTAAATCTGCTGATCTTCCTTCTTTTTTAGCCTGATAAAAAGCCATCAGCTCCTGGAGTAAAATCTGCATGGACCAAGCATCAGCAGCAATGTGATGGATAACCAAGACCAGTAAATAATGGGCATCGCATTTAATGAGCTGCGCTCGCATCATATGATCCTGACTAAGGTTAAAATCTTTTTGGATCGTCGTTTCGACTAGTGCTGATAAGTCCTCTTGATGGGCTATTGTGGTGTAGGCCATCTTCCAAGAGGCTGCAGGCATTAAAACCTGATAGGCTTGGCCATTCTCAGACTGAATATTGGTTCTGAGTACTTCATGTCTATGGACAATCTGTGCCAATGCATATTCCAATGCCTCTCGATCCAACTCCTCAGTAAAGACTTGCAGATGGGGAATGTGATAATGACTACTGCCCTCTAATTGATCCAAAAACCACAAACGCTCTTGGGCATAGGACAGTGGAAGTTGTGCAGGTTTTGGATGAACGGGATGAATGGCTGGTAACAATGGCGGAGCCTGTCGTTCTTCCAATACTGCGCTTAAAGCTTTGATGCTTGGCGCATTAAATAAATCGTTGACGGCAATGTCTACTTGTAGATTGCGGCGAATGGCGGAGACAGCGCGAGTTGCCAAAAGCGAATGGCCACCTAAGTCAAAAAAGTTATCTTCAATTCCCACCTGTTCGACCTGTAAAAGATCGCTCCAAATCGCTGCGATGCTTTGTTCCACATCATTGCGCGGGGCAATGTATTGTCTTTGCAGGAGGGCCTGGAAATCAGGTTGCGGCAAAGCCTTTCTATCTACCTTCCCATTTGGATTGAGTGGGAATTGATCAATGGCCACCATAAAGGGAGGGACCATATAATCAGGTAATTGCTTTTGGGCAAATGTCTTAGTGGCTTCCTGGTCAAAAGTACCTTCAGCGATGATATAAGCGACTAAGACGGTATCTCCTTTAGGACTCTTTTGCGCAAAGACTCGATTCTGATGCACCAATTCGCAACGATCCAATACCCGTTCAATCTCTCCTAACTCAATGCGGAATCCGCGGATTTTCACCTGATCGTCTTTTCTGCCAATAAACTCAATGCTACCATCAGCTAGCCAACGGGCCATATCCCCTGTGCGGTAAATTCGCTCCGTTTTTTGATAAGGGTGGGAAATGAATTTTTCCTCATTGAGCAAGGGGCGATTCCAATAGCCTTTGGCCAAACTAGCTCCACCAATACAAAGCTCTCCTGGCACACCAATTGGGCTCAGCTGCTCCCTTGAGTCAAGGATATAAATAGCTACATTGGCAATAGGACGACCAATGGGAGGGACGCGGTCTTTATCATTAGCCTGTACTTCATAGAAGGTACTGACGACTGCATTTTCCGTTGGTCCATAATTATTGAATAGGCGATAATCCAATCCTTGTATATCCATTGGAGATAGGCGGTCGCCTCCAGTCAATAGATAGGCTAAGGGCAATTTTTTACCTCTGGTCTGCTCCACAAAATCACTGGCCAAAGCGGTAGGAATAAAGCTGTGGCTAATTTCATATGCTTCAAATCGCTGGACCAGCAAGGCTGGATCAATCCGCTCTGTATCATCTATGATACACAACTGTGCACCAGCACTCAGATAAGGCCATATTTCCCAAACAGAAGCATCAAAACCAACGCCTGCTAAAATAGTCGCCCTGCTTGCTTCGCTCACCTGATAAGCATCCTGATGCCAGCGCACTAAATTCATTAGGGCTTTAGCTTCGATCATTACCCCCTTGGGCTGCCCTGTTGAACCAGAGGTATAAATCACATAGTTCAAATCATCAAGAGCATAATCAATCGCTAAGGCTTCTTGTGAACAACTGGCGATGGCCGCTTCTTCCCTATCTACCCAAATCGCTATCTCCTCCTGCGCTGTCAATAAATGCTGATATTTCGAATGACTGATGACAAAGGCTGCCTTGGCATCTTCCAACATAAAAGCCATGCGTTTTGCTGGGTAGTTGGGGTCAATGGGAACATAAGCTCCACCAGCCTTGACGATGCCCAGGATGGCAATGACTAAATCTAGGGATCTGTTCAGACAAATACCCACCCAATCGCCTTTCTTAATTCCTTTTTCTTGAAGGTAATGCGCCAATTGATTGGACCTTTGGTCTAGCGCCTCGTAGCTTAAGGATTGCTGCTGATGTCTCAGGGCAATCTGCTGTGGATTCCGCTGCGCTTCTTGGATAAATAAATCAATTGGGCTATACTCCTCCCTTCTTGCTAAAGTATAATCATTAAAGCCCTGCACCAAAGTCTCGCGTTCGCTCGCACTCAAAAACTCCAATTGATCAATTCCTTGTACAGGATCATTAACTGCTTCTCGAACCACACTTTGATAATGCCCCGCCAATCGCTCCATCGTCGCTCGCTCAAACAAATCAGTGCAGAATTCAACACTGACGCGAAGCGAATCTGTCAATTCTGTAATGGCAAAAGTAAGATCAAACTTAGACTGCTGATTGGCTTTAGATAGGGCCTCCGTCAATTCCTCCATTGGCCTGGCCAAATCTGGTAATAGCAAATTTGAGGCTTGATTTTGCTGTAATTCCTCTGCGACGTTTTGCAAACTAAACATCACCTGGAAAATTGGGCTTCTACTTGGATCGCGCTCTTCTACCATCCGCTCAACGATCTTTTCAAAAGGCGTATCCTGATGTTTAAAACAATCTAATGTGGTCTTTTTTACCTGTGCTAAGAGATTTGAAAAAGAGGGGTTTCCACTCATCTGGCTGCGTAGTGCAATCGTGTTGACAAAGAAGCCAATCAAGTCCTCAGCTTCCTTTGGACCTCTGTTGGCCACTGGACTTCCAACACAAACATCTGTCTGACCGCTGTAGCGATACAACAGCACTTTAAATGCACTAAGCAGTACCATAAAGAGGGTCACCCCTTCCTCCTTACACAAGTCTTTTATAGCTAATGTCAAATTCGAATCAAGGTCAAATTCAAAACGCTGTCCGCGATTACTTTGTCTGCGTGGACGTGGATGATCAGTAGCCAGGCTTAAGGGCTGATAGCCTCGAAGCTGTCTTTCCCAGAAATCTAGCTTTTGCTCCATCCGCTGCTCATCCAGATATTGACTTTGCCACCAAGCATAATCAGTATATTGGATGCTTAAATCTGATAAATTGGCCTTTTCCCCTTTTTGCTTGGCCTGATATAATTCCGTCACCTCTCTAATCAAAAGCCCCGTCGACCATCCATCTGAAGCAATGTGATGCATGACCAGGGTCAATACATAATTTGCATCTGGTAGGCGGTATAATTTGGCGCGGAGCATATGATCCTTTGTCAAATCAAAGGGCTGATTGATAAAATCTTTGATGGTGGTTTCTAGCATAGTGGCTTCCGTATCTACTAGGGGTAAGTGCCACTGGTTCTTGGAGAGCACTTGCTGATAAGCCCGTCCTTCTTCTTCTATGATGACCGTCCGCAAGGCTTCGTGGCGATTGATCAATTCAGAAAATGCCTCCTGCAGCGATGCTACATCTAAATCAGATTGAAAGCCTTGAACATAAGGAATATGATAGTGGGTACTGCCACTTAGCTGATCGAGGAACCATAGTCGCTCCTGAGCAAAAGACAGTGGTACTTGTTTGGGCCTTTCCGCATCAATGTTGATAGGGGGAATAGGTGTTGTCCTTAATTCAGTATCAAAGGCCGTGCAAAGCGTTGCAATGGTGGGGTAGGCAAAGAGGTCTTTCATGGCTACCTCAATATTCAAATCATGCCGTAGGCTAGACATCAGCTTGATGGCCAAGATGGAATGCCCACCCAGCTCAAAGAAATTATCGTGAATGCCAATGCGCTCTATACCCAATAAATTGGACCAAATGTGAGCTACTGATTTTTCCAGTGGCTTGCTTGGTGCGACATAATCATTGGTTGGTGCATGGGAGGTCTTGGGTGCTGGCAAGGCTTTTTTATCTACTTTGCCATTTTTATTAAGTGGCAATTGGTCCATAGCCACCATGAGGGCAGGCACCATATAATCAGGTAGCTGCTCTTTCATTTGGCTTTGGATGGCAAAGGTATTGAAAGGACCGTCAGGGACGATGTAGGCGACCATTTGCTTATTGTCCTGTTCGTCCTTTCGCACGACAACGACCTGCTGCTTAACGCCTTTACAAGCATTCAAAACGGCCTCCACTTCTCCTAATTCAATGCGATAGCCTCGAATCTTGACTTGATCATCTTTTCTACCCACAAACTCCACGGTTCCGTCAGAGCGCCAACGTGCGATATCCCCCGTTCGATACAAGCGATCACTACCAGGGAAGGGGCTTGGAATAAATCTTTCTCTGGTCAATTCTTCGCGATTCAAATAGCCCAAGGCTACGCCATCTCCACCAATGTAGAGTTCGCCTTCTATCCCAATGCCAGCGAGTTGCTGATCGGGCGTGAGAATATAAATTTGAGTATTGCTCAATGGATAGCCAATGGGGACTACTGGGCCTGCCTCTTTGATGGGATAATAGCTGGCATAAACCGTCGTCTCCGTTGGGCCATAGACATGAATGATCTGCTGAGGACCATCTGCCAATAGCGCCCTTTGAACGTGATTGACGGAAACCATCTCGCCACCAAACAGTAAAATTCGAAGCGATTGATAACTGCTCAGATCGTAATCGACAAAAGCATTGAACAGTGCTGTTGTGATAAAAGCAACACTGACGTCGTGACTTTGAATCACTTGGGCCAATAGCCCTGGATCATAAGCGGTCTCTTCCGTGATCATATACAAACTGGCGCCTTTGAGTAGGGCGCTGTAGATCTCATAAGTTGATCCATCAAAGGCAAAATTGGACCATTGCAAAACCCGATCTTCTTCAAAGACCTGAATAGGGCCAGGTTCAACAACCAGTTTGACGATGTTTTGATGGCTCACCAAGATACCCTTGGGCTGACCAGTGGTACCAGAGGTATACATGATGTAAGCTGGTGTAGCGGCTATTGATGGATGGACTGCAGTGTGGATGGGATATTGTTCAATCGCTTCCAGCGAAAGGGCTTTCCACTCCAATAAGCCACTTGCTTCCAATAAGTCTTGATCCTGGTAGATAATACCAGCCAGATTCGCATCCGCCGCAATGTAGGCCAAACGAGAAGGGGGATAATCTTTATTGAGAGGCACATAGATGGCTCCGCATTTTAGGATGCCCCAAATGCTTGTGATCATATCCACACCTCTATCCAGCAATACCCCAACGGTATCTCCTGCTTTGACTTGATGTGCTTGAAGATAATTGGCCAATTGATTAGAGCGCTCCTCCAATTCCCTGTAGCTCAATTGCACATCTGCTGCGTGAACAGCTAATTTGTTGGGATGCTGTTTGACCTGTTCGTCAAATAGCTGGAGTAAACTCTTAGTATTTGGGTAATCGTAGTCTGTATCATTAAAATCGACGAGTAGTTTTTCTTGCTCCTCTTGACTCACTAAGGAAAGTTGATCAATTCTTTGCAGGGGCTCCTTGATAATGGCTTTGATCAATTCTGTATAGTGATTTTGTAGGCGTCGCATACTGCTTTCTTTGAATAGCGCCGTACAAAATTCGATGTTGGCAATTAGTCGACCATCGCTTTCAATAATGGCGAGAGTAAGGTCGTATTTGGAAAGCTCCGCATCCAGTAGACCAAGGGTTTGGTCCTGCTCAGCAGCTAGGGCGAGTTCTGGAAGGAGCAAACCCGTCTTTTGAGCCAGATTAATATCATCACTCAAATTTTGTAGGCTAAACAGCACTTGGAATAGTGGGCTGCGGCTAGGATCGCGTTGCTCAATCACTTGTTCGACCACTTGCTCGAAAGGGGTATCCTGATATTTATAAGCCTCCAAGCTGATGGCTTTAATCTGCTGCAAGACTTGATCAAAAGCAGGATTGCCACTCAGGTCGCTCCGCAGCGCTACGCTATTGACAAAAAAGCCAATCAATCCCTCCAATTCCTTTTGACCGCGATTGGCCACTGGGCTGCCTACACAGATGTCGCTCTGTCCGCTGTATTTATAAAGCAGTACCTTAAACACAGTCAGTAAAAGCATATACATCGTGACGCCTTGCGCTCGACTGATTTGGTGAAGGGCTTTGGTCAACTCCTCATCCAATTCAAAACTGATGGAGCGGCCTTTGGTACTTTGCAATTTGGGTCTTGGAAAATCTAGGGGCAGATTGAGCGGACTAAGTCCCTGCAAATGCGCTTTCCAATAGTCTAGTTTTTCATTGAGTAGTTGATCATTTAGATGTTCGCGCTGCCATAGGGCATAATCCGTATATTGAATAGCCAACTCTGACAAATGGAGGCTTTGCCCCTGGCTTTGCGAGCGGTACAGGGCCATGATCTCCTGTAGCAAAATACCAATTGACCAGCCATCTGCAGCGATGTGATGCATGACGAGGACGAGGACATAGGCATCTTCAAGCTGGATTAATTGGGTGCGAAGCATGTAGTCTTTGGAAAGATCAAAGGGCTGTTCCAGGGCATTTTGCACCAAATGAGGTAAATCCTCTTTTGATCCTGCGACAATCTCCATCACCCAATTGTCCATAGGCAATACCTGCTGATAGGCTTCGCCCGCTTCCTCTCGAATCACCGTTCGCAAGCTCTCGTGACGATTGACGATGCTATTGAGGGCATACCACAAATGCTCTACATTCAACTCCTTGCTAAAGGATTGTACATAGGGGATGTGATAAATGGAACGCTGATTGAGTTGTTCCAAAAAGCGCAAGCGCTCTTGGGCATAGGAGAGGGGGATGCGCTTGGGCTTATCTTTGACTGCGCGTACTGGCGGCAGGCTAAAGCCCTTTTCCTTATGACGAAGGAATTGACTTAATTTTTCGATCGTTGGATAGGTGAAAATATCTTTGATGGCGATCTCTACTTCAAGCGCTTTTCGAATATTAGAGGCCGCTCGCGTGGCGAGTAGTGAATGGCCGCCGCGTTCGAAAAAGTTATCTAGTAAACCAATGCGTTCTACTTTGAGTAGATCAGCCCAAATCTGAGCGATGCTTTGCTCTAAGTCATCTCGAGGAGCGATAAATTCCAGGCGATTGACTTGACTGAAATTGGGGTGGGGGAGGGCCAATTTGTCGATTTTGCCATTGGGGGTTTGGGGCATGGCCGCTAAGCTGATCATAATGCTTGGCACCATATAGTCTGGCAAGCGACTGCGCAGATAAGCCTGCATCTCCACGGTCTCAAAATCGCCCTCTGCCACCACATAAGCCACCAACATTTTATCGCCCTTGGTATCCTCCTTGACCAAAACCACCACTTGCTGGATTTGATCCAACTGTTCCAGCACCGCTTCAATTTCTCCCAACTCTATGCGATAACCCCGCACTTTGACCTGGGCATCTTTCCGACCCAAGAAATCAAGTGTACCATCTGGAAGCCATCTGGCCAAATCTCCTGTTCTATACAATTTGGCTCCACCATATTGGGGGTAAGGATGATCAATGAATTTTTCCCTGGTTAATGTTTTTCTATTGAGGTAACCCTTAGCGACGCCATCACCACTCAAACACAATTCTCCAATAGCACCTGGTGCAAGTAATTGTAAATCCGCATCCAAGACAAAAGCCTGGGTATTGGAAACGGGGCGACCAATAAGCAAGGGCTTTCCTGTTTGTAATTGATAATAGGTACTGTAGGTCGTATCCTCTGAAGGGCCATAACAATTGCGTACTTCAATCCGCTCTACATCCAATGCCTCTTGCGTACTCAGCGGAATGGGTTCGCCCGCCATATTGATGATATTGACATTCGTCCAATCGACCTCTTCTTCTAGCAAAGTAGCGATGACAGTAGGAACCGTATTGATCAAAATATTTTGATCGTGATTTAGGTAGTCCGCGATGTACATACCGCTTTCCAGAAGTCGCAGTTGCTTGCCTGTTCCCAGAGTATAGAAAATCTCGAATAGCGAGAGATCAAAGCAAATAGAAGTGACCCCATAAACAATGTCAAAGGGACGCTCACCAAATTCCCGCTCGCACCAATCTACAAAGACCGCTGTGTTTTGATTGCTGATCATCACCCCTTTGGGTTTTCCAGTAGAACCAGAAGTGTAGATGACATAAAAAAGTCCCTCTTCTGCTCTTTTTATCCCTGGATTATCGCTTGCCTCTTTGCTGATGGCTTCCCAATGGCTATCCATCAGGATGACTTCTATGTCTGCCTGTTGGTCAAGTAAGTGTTGATTTGATTTATTAGAAATGACAAAGCGGGCGGCAGCATCTTTAATGATGTATTGGATGCGATCCGTGGGATAATTGGGATCGACGGGGACATAGGTCGCCCCTGCTTTCAAAATCCCCAAGAGCCCAACAATCATATCTGCCGTGCGATCCATACACATGATGACCAAAGTATCTGGGCCAACGCCTTTTTTAGTCAGATAATGCGCTAATTGATTGGCGCGTTGGTTGAGGCTTTGGTAAGAAAGGCTTTCTTCATTGGTCAGTAGTGCGATTTGGTTGGGGGATTGCTGGGCTTGTGCTTCAAAGCGAACCAGTGGATTTTTTTGCTTATCGTAAGCTTGTGCTGTAGCGTTATATTGCTTTAAGAGCATTTGCTCCACGGGCTGTGGTAATAGAGAAGCCGCTGTACTAGTCGCGTCATATCCCTCCGCGATGGATTGTAGAATATGCTGATAATAGGTGCAAAAATCGTCTAAGCTGATCCCTGACTTTAGCGCTCTGCTCTGGGTAAATTTTAGTTGTAAAATAGCTTCCGTCCAATCGACCGTGAGGTCCAAAAAGGTATTGGTTTTTTCATAGGACTCCAATTTGATGTCTTGGTAATCCTTGGTGTCTATGGGGCTGGATTTTAGCTCATCGTAAATGTGGAAGTCAATGTAATTAAAAATGACATCGAAAAAGGGATTGCCTTTATTAGTGGATTCTCCACATTGCTTGGACATCTCATACAGGGTCAAGCGATTGTGCTGTTGGAGTAGATCGAGCTTTTCATTGAGCTGCTTAAAGAAAGTAGGCCATTGGGCAGTTGCGGCCTCCTGGCATTGCAGGCGGACGGGAATGGAATTTAAAAAACAACCCAGTATTTTATCGCCATCTTCGCAGATGGGGCGATTGTTGGTGATCATACCTATGGTCAGATCGCTCTCGTAATTGAGCAGATTGAGCGTAGCGAAATAGGCCCCAAGAAAGAGATTTTTTAGGGGGATTTGTTCTTGCTGCGCTAAGTTTTGAAGCTGCTTGACTAGTTTTGAATCATAGGACTGAATGCGATTTTGAGTGATGACTTCTTCCGTGAATAAGCTCAGGCGCTTGTAGTCGTCCAGTTCCGTTTTCCAAAAATTGAGGACTTGGGTATTTTGTTTTTCCAAACGACTTTCAATGATGGCCTCTCGATAAGTAGAGCGCAATGGCTCAGGACGGTATTGGGCGTCTTGCTGAAGCGCCAGATAGATTTGTACAAACTCCGTATGCAAAGAAGCGACACTCCAACCATCCAAAATGGCATGGTGAAACTGGAATAAAAAAGCGATGTGATCCGCTGAAGTTTTGAAAATCGTCGCTCTCCAAAGTGGAGCCTCATCAAAATCAAAGGGGCGTTTTCTTTCCTCCTTCATGTACTGGCGAATCGCTTCTTTTTGCTCCTCTTCTCCTTGTCCTCGCAAATCCAACACATCAATATGAACGGGAACGGCTGAATAAATCAACTGAATCTCTTCAGCATAATCCTCTAGATTAAAGGCCGTTCGCAGAGCGGGATGTTTGTCGCAAAGCAAAGTGAATACCTCCTGACAAAGCTCAATATCTGGACAAGGCAGAGCCGCCAAAAACTGATCGTGATAGATGGCGCGATCTTGATCGATCAAAGAGGCAAAGACCATCCCTTTCTGAATATCGCTCATGGGATAGATTTCCTCAATTTCATCAGCGCGAGGAAATTGAGCTAGGATCTCCTCTTTGAGCTGTGTAAGGGACTGCGCTACTTCTCTGTATTTATTTTGCTCAGTATCGCCCTCATTGGTCTTCTCTTGAAGCAATTTGGCCAATTGTGCAATGCTACTGGCTCGATAAAAATCAGCTACAGCAATACTTTTACCCAATTGGCTTTTTAGCTGGCTAATCACGCGAATAATCGTAATGGAATCCCCTCCAATCTTAAAGAAGTCGTCCATCACCCCAATTCGCTCCACTTCCAATACTGCTGACCAAATGGCTGCTATTTGCTGTTCAAGTTCCGTTCTTGGAGCCACGTATGGCTGACCACTGGTTTGGAAAGTATTGGGCGCGGGTAAAGCTTTTTTATTGATCTTCCCATTAGCTGTCAGCGGAATGTTTTCAAGCGGGATAAATACCTGAGGAAGCATGTATTCGGGCAACTGCTCCCTCAATTCTTGCTCTACCTTATTGGTGCTACGCTCCATCTCCAAGACCAGATAGGCCACCAATCGCTTATTCCCTTTTTTATCAGCTTTGGCCATTACAATTCCTTGCTTTACGCCTTGGCAGGCTTCCAGTGCGCTCGTCACCTCGCCCAGTTCAATGCGATGTCCTCTGATCTTGACCTGATCATCCTTTCGCCCCAAATAGGCCATATCGCCATTGGGCAGCCAGCGAGCTAGGTCGCCAGTTTTGTATAATTTCCCATGCTCCCCTTTAGCAAATGGATTGTCGATAAAGCGCTCGGCAGTGAGCGCAGGGCGATGCAGATAGCCTCTGGCCAATCCCGCTCCACTGACGTAAATCTCTCCGCTCACACCCTTTGGTACGGGATTCAGGGAGTCGTCGAGTAGGTAGCATTGGAGCGTGGGAATGGCTTGTCCAATATTGGAATAGCCTGCTTTGATGTCTACTGATTCGATGGCTTTGTAAGTGACATGCACAGTCGTTTCTGTGATGCCATACATATTGATGAGCTGACAATTTGGGAAGCTTGTTTTCCAGTTGTTTAGTTTTTCAGGGGCAAGTGCTTCGCCGCCAAATATGACGTAGCGGATGGAAGTTGATGTATAATTTTGGAGGTAAAATTCCTGTAAATTGTAAAAGGCATTGGGGGTTTGATTGAGGACGGTCACGCCTGAATCGTGTAGTTGAGCACAAAGCTGAGCAGGGTCTTTGGTCAAGGCTTTGGGTAGGATGATTAATTTCCCACCAAAGAGCAAAGCGCCATACATTTCCCATACGGAGAAATCAAAACAGAAGGAATGGAACAGGGTCCAGACATCGTCTGGACGAAAATCAAAGTGGGCCTGATCGTTAAAAAAGAGTCTAACGATATTGCGATGTTCGAGCATTACTCCCTTGGGCTTACCTGTGGTGCCAGAGGTATAGATGATGTAGATCAAATCATTGGGAGAAACTTTTACGGATACGGAATTGGTTGGCTGCGCTTCAATTTGTTCTTTTTCTTGATCTAGTAAGATGACTTGTAAATCACTTTGGGCTTTGACTTTATGGGTCCACTGCTGTTCTGTGATCAAAAAATTGATTTGTGCATCTTCCAGTATATAGTCGATTCGCTGTTGTGGGTAAGCGGGGTCAATGGGAACATAGGCTGCACCACATTTGATAATCGCCAATAGGCCAATGACCATGTCTAATGAACGATCCAGACAAATGCCCACCAAACTTTTTGGGGCTAGTCCTTGGCTGCGAAGATGATGAGCGAGCTGATTGGCTTTTTGATCCAGACTTTGGTAATTGAGTACTTGATCTTCAAAAGCGAGTGCAATTCGCTTAGGATATTTTTTAGCTTGTGCTTCAAATAAATTGACGATGTTCAAGTCTTTTGGATAAGACACCTGTGCCAAGTCTGCGGAATAAAGTAGTTCCTCCTTTTCCTTTTTATCCAACATCTCCAAGTCGCCAATGCTCCTCTCTGGAAACTGAAGAATATTTTGGAGTAAGTTTTGGTAATGCCGCTGCATATTTTCGATCGTAGTGGATTCAAATAAATCGCTACAATACTCTACCAGCAGATCAATTCCATTTTCTGTTTCCGTCAAGGTAAAAGTCAAATCAAACTTGGCACTTTTATAAGGCGTGCTTTCGCGGGACATCGACATGCCATTTAATCGAAAGGCCGCATGACTTGGTGTATTTTGCAGAACAAAGGCGACCTGAAAAAGGGGACTGCGACTTCTGTCGCGATCCTCCACAACGCGGTCTACAATCTTTTCAAATGGCACCTCTTGATGGGCATAAGCATCCAGGGTATTGGTTTTTACCACTTGTAGTAAATCCGTAAATTGGGGATTACCAGATAAGTCGCTTCGTAGGGCTAGCATATTGGTGAAGTAGCCAATGAGTGGTTCGATTTCTGGATGGGTTCGATTGGCAATGGGGCTACCCACACAGATGTCGCTTTCGCCGCTGTAGCGAAACAGCAGCACCTTAAAAGCAGTCAGTAAAAGCATGTAGAGCGTTGTTCCTTGCGCCTTGGCCAGGGCATGGAGTTGGTCCTGCATTTGGGCCTTGATGCTGAAGTGTAGCAAGTCGCCTTTTCGACTTTGGATATTGGGGCGAGGAAAATCAAGGGGCAAAGAGAGCGGAGCGATATTGGCCAATTGCTGCTCCCAATAATCCATAGATTGTTTATAAGCAGGGCCTTCCAAATACTGTCGCTGCCAAAGGGCAAAGTCCGTATATTGAATGGGTAGTTTATTTAAAACACTGACTTTTTCTTCCTTAATGGCTTCATACAATTCAATCAGCTCCTCTATCAATAAGGCAATCGACCAACCATCAGAAGCGATGTGGTGCATGGTGACGATGAGCAGATGTTCCTCCTGAGCCAGGTGAAGCAAATCAACGCGGATCAAGTGGTCATTGGCCAAATCAAAAGGCGTATTGAGTCGCTCGCTGATGAGCTTTTCCAACTGGCCATTATGAAGGGCTGTTTTGGGCTGTAGTCGATTCAGAGACCATTGATTTTTACCCAGGATGTGCTGATAAACCGTCCCCGCTTCCTCCCTAAAGGTCGTCCGCAGCACCTCGTGGCGATTGACGATTTCTCGGAAAGTCGTTTCTAGCGCTTCGACATTTAATTGTCCTTTTAGTCTTAGTACACCAGGGATGTGGTAGTGGGTACTCCCTTCCAGTTTATCAATAAACCAAAGTCTTTCCTGAGCGATGGAAAGCGGAAGGTGATCTACCGTACTGCGATCATAGGAGGGGATAGCCGCTTGTTTTTCCGATCCATTGACCACCTCTTGCAGCAAAAATTGCTGGATTTCTTTTTTGTGAATCTTAAGCAGATTGATGACCTCCTGATTGACCTGGCGATCTTTTTCAATCTTTACTTTCAAATCTTCTCCGTCTAGAAAAACGGATAATCCATTGTCGATAGCTTGATCCAATATATGTAGAACCTTGGTATTGGTTTTCATAGAAATGAGTTTGTAAGTGTTGGTGTATGTAGCGCTATAACTGTTGGTTTGGCTTGTCTAATCCCTGGCCCGAACGACAGGCTGACTGCCATTCGAGCAATAGGGTGATTAGAGAATATATGAATTCAGGTATAGGATAATCGTATTATAATTCGATCACTTTGTAAGCTTTTGAAGACTGACTTTGCCCATTATTCGCTGCTCCATTTTGTTGTTTGACCAATCTGATGTAAGCAGCCAGGTCGGCAATACAGATAAATTCAAAAAGCATCTTGATCGAAATGTGTAGATCGAATTCTTTATTGATCAATGTAGTTAGTCGAGTCATCAGTAGGGAGTGCCCGCCCAGTTCAAAGAAGTTGTCGTAGATGCCCACTTGTGGAACCTGTAGCAAGTCTTGCCAAAGCACGGCCAGTTGACTTTCCAAATCATTTCTTGGTGCCACATAAGTATCGCTATTGATTGGTGCGATAGCTGGTTCAGCCAATGCTTTTTTATCTACCTTACCATTGGGAGTTAGCGGCAGGGCCTCCATCTCTATGATCAAGCTTGGAATCATAAATTCTGGTAGTTTGGTCTTTAGATAGGAGGTCAGTTTGTCCTTTTCCAAGCTTTCTTCCATGACCACATAGGCGACCAGTCTTTTTGAGCCACGGCTATCCTCATGTGCAATTACGGCACACTCGCTAAGCATCGCGTATCGCTGCAAGACCGCTTCTATCTCTCCCAATTCAATGCGATAGCCCCTGATCTTTACCTGTGCATCTTTTCGTCCAATAAAGTCCAATTGACCATTGGGGAGCCATCTAGCGAGGTCGCCAGTGCGGTATAATTTATCGCCACCATAGGCTGCATAAGGGTTGGGGAGGAATCGCTCAGCAGTCAGCTCAGGGCGTTTGAGATAGCCCTTGGCCACACCATCTCCACTCAAATACAACTCGCCAATTACGCCTTGCGGAAGGAGATTCAAATGCTCGTCCAATACATAAGCCTGTGTATTGGCAATGGGTCGACCAATCAAAAGCTGCTCCCCGCGCTTGAGGCGATAGATGGTGCTGTAGGTGGTATCTTCAGAAGGACCGTACAAATTACGCACCTCTATCCGCTCCACATCCAAGCGCTCTTGTACGCTAATTGGAATGGGCTCGCCCGCCATATTGATGACATTGACATTGCTCCAATCCACTTCTTCATCCAGCAATGCGGCGATAACCGTGGGTACGGTATTGAGTAAAATATGTTGATCCTGTTGGAGGTACTGACCAATCTGCATACCGCTCTCCAATAATCGAAGTCGCTTGCCTGCACAAAGCGTATAGAAAATTTCAAAAACCGACAAATCAAAACAGATCGAAGTACCGCCATAGACTACTTCAAAAGGACTTTGGCTAAAGGTCTTCCTACACCAATTGATAAAGGCTTGGGTGTTTTGATTGGTGATCATGACGCCCTTTGGTTTCCCCGTGGAGCCAGAGGTATAGATGACATAAAATAAATGGTCTGCACCAATAGATAGAGGAAGATTACTTTTCTCCTCTTGAGTAATGGCCGTCCAATCCTCATCCATCAAGATGACTTCAATCCCTGATTGTTCCGCCAATAAGCTTTTGTAAGGCGCTTTTGACAAGACAAATTTTGATTGGGCATCTTCCAGTATATAGCGGATGCGCTCTGCGGGATAGGCAGGGTCAACGGGTACATAGGCCGCCCCCGTTTTTAATATCCCCAATAATCCAATGATCATTTCTGCGGATCGATCCATGCAAATGGTCACTAGGTCGCCTGTTTGAACCCCTCGCTGCTTTAGATGATGGGCCAATTGATTGGCACTTTGATTGAGCTGTGCATAGCTTAATTTTTGGTCTTTGACCAGTAAGGCAATTTCATCCGCTTGCTGCGTGACCCGTTCTTCAAACAAATGGATCAAGGACTGTTGTTTGTTGTAAGGCATGGTCGTTGCGTTAAAATGCACAACTTGTTGGCGCTCTTCTTTTGGTGTCAGCATGGGCACCTTATTAATCTTCTGTTTGGGCTGGTGAATGATGGTATTCAGAAGCTGACAGAAGTGATCCTGCATCCTAAGGATGGTACTTTCCTTAAATAGATCTTTACAGTATTCCAGGTAGACCTTAAGCTGTTTGCCATTTTGAACGACGTACATACTGAGGTCAAATTTTGAAACTTCGTATTGGGCAATCTGTCTGGAAATATCTTCCTTGTTTGATAAGCTGAGCTGTGGCAGTAGCACATCTGCTATTTGGTGCTGGCCATGTCTTGCCCCATCCTGCTGGAGTACAAACATCGCTTGGAACAGTGGACTTCTGCTCATATCCCTCTTGGTCACCACGCGCTCCACCACTTTTTCAAATGGTGTATCCTGATGTTTATAGCCTTCCAAGGTCATCTGCTTGACCTTAGCCAGTAAGTCAGAGAAATTCAAGTCGCCTCCCAAGTCTGTTCGCAGCGCCAGCGTATTGGCAAAGAAACCAATAAGCGACTCCACTTCTTTTTGCATGCGATTGGCAATGGGGCTACCCACACAGATATCGCTTTGACCACTGTAGCGATACAGTAAGATTTTAAAGGCGCTCAAAAGCAACATGTAAAGGGTAACTTCCTCTTTTTTACAAAGTCTAAAAATGGCTTTGCTGAGTTTAGTATCCAACTCAAATCCAATGGAGGCACCTCTGGTACTTTGGATGCGAGGCCGCGCAAAATCCAGTGGTAAATTAAGTGGGCTAAGCTGTTTGAGCTGTTCTTCCCAATAGGCCAATTTCTGATTCAGCTTTTCTTCATCTAAATACTCTTGTTGCCAAGCGGCGTAATCTGCGTATTGAACTTCCAATGGTGCCAAATGCGCATTTTGACCGGTCGCTTTAGCGGTATAGAGCGCTTCCAATTCCTTCATCAAAATGTTGACTGACCAGCCATCAGAAGCAATGTGATGCATCACCATGATGAGGCGATAAGTTTGCTCCATCTTAAAGACCTTAACGCGGAGCATATGATCAGTGCTGAGCTTAAAAGGACGCGTCATTTCTTCTCTGACCAAGGTGTTGATGACAGAATCGCTGAGTGTACCTTCCAGTTCTTCATAGTCCAGTACCCACTTGTCCTTTGGCAAGACCTCTTGATAGGGGCGTCCATCTTTTTCTTGGATGACGGTGCGAAGTGCCTCGTGACGATTGACAATGCTTCTAAAGCAATCCTCCAAAATTTCAAGATCCAGTGCTTCGCTAAAATCCTGGATATAGGGCATGTGGTAATTGGCGCTGCCATTCAACTGATCCAAAAACCACAGTCTTTCCTGGGCAAAGGATAGGGGTGGTGTTTGGGAGCGATTGGTCGTGTCGATTTTTACGGGTAGTGAAAAACCTTGATCAATATCAGTGAGCAATTGGCTCAGGGAAGCGATATCTGGATGGGCAAAAAGGTCTTTGACCGCTAGTTGGACACCCATTCGATCTTTGATTTCAAAAACGATGCGAGTGGCCAGGAGGGAGTGGCCGCCAAGGTCGAAGAAATTATCTTCCACACCAATGCGCTCCAAATCCAATATCGTAGACCAAATATCACAAAGTAGGGCTTCCTGCTGATTGCGTGGCGCGACATACTCGCTTTTGAGTAAGGCTGGAATATCCACTTGTGGCAATGCCTTTTTGTCGATTTTTCCATTGGCATTCAATGGCAGGGATTCCATTTCTACCATAATGTAGGGAACCATATAGTCAGGTAAATGAGTCTTCAAATGGGCTTTGATTCCTGCGCGGTCAAATGATCCATCTGGAACGACATAGGCCACCAATCGCTTTTGCGTTCGATCATCTGCCTGCGCCAGTACAGCACTTTGACGAACCAAGGGACAAGCCTCCAAAACTACCTTCACTTCGCTCAGCTCAATGCGATAACCCCTGATCTTGACCTGATCATCTATCCGCCCAGCAAAGGCGATCTGACCATCAGGTAGCCAACGCGCAATATCTCCCGTTCGATAAAGTCGATGACCCGCCTTATAAGGATGTTCGATAAACCGCTCTTGATCCAATTCTGGACGATTCCAATAACCACGCGCCAATCCAATACCTCCAATACAAATCTCTCCTTTGACGCCAATGGGGACGACCTTGTGGTATTCATCCAAAATATAGAGGTCCACATTATCAATGGGCTGACCAATGGGAACGCAGTTTGACTACAAAGCCATTCC
>JBCBDH010000038.1:0-18413 GCA_038529855.1 Bacteroidota bacterium
GGAATTTATCCCTTCTGAACTCAAAGCCGCCTATATCAATCAACTTCTAAAAGTGGGTTTTCACACCATTGATTTTGGCAGTTTTGTTTCTCCTAAAGCCATCCCACAAATGCGCGACACGGCTGATGTGCTTAGTCAGCTTGATCTGTCGCAAAGCGATAGCCGCCTTTTGGCCATTGTCGCTAACCGACGAGGAGCTAATGATGCTGTTCAGTTTGAGGAAATTGGCTATTTGGGTTACCCTTTTTCTGTTTCAGAAACCTTCCAACTTCGCAATACCAATGCTACAATTGAAGAATCCGTCGAACGAGTTAAGGTCATCCAGGATATTTGTATGACTCATAATAAAACGCTAGTCGTCTATATCTCCATGGGCTTTGGCAATCCCTATGGCGATGAATGGAATGTAGACATCGTCCAGAAG
This sequence comes from Bacteroidota bacterium, assembly GCA_038529855.1. GTDB lineage: Bacteria > Bacteroidota > Bacteroidia > Chitinophagales > Saprospiraceae > JBCBDH01. The sequence continues at coordinate 425 of JBCBDH010000038.1, forward strand.
TGGGTGGATCGCTTGGCGGATATGGAAATCAAAATCATGTCGCTTTCTGATACTATTGGTGTCTCCAATCCCGAGAGTATCAGCTATTTATTTAGTAATCTTATTCCTCCGTATCCAGATGTAGAGTTTGGCGCACATCTACATACGCAACCTCACAATTGGGAAGAGAAAGTGGCTGCTGCTTATTTAAATGGTTGTAAGCGATTTGATGGAGCGGTTCGGGGTTATGGAGGCTGTCCTATGGCTAAGGATGAGCTAACGGGGAATATGCCTACTGAGCATATGTTGTCTTATTTTGAGCGAGTTGGTGCCGACTTAATCGTTGATAAGGCTGCTTTTCAGAAGGGAATGGAAATGGCACTTGAAGTATTTCCTTTTGAAAGCGATCACGAATTAGCCAAGGGTTAGCAAAGAAAAAGGGCAGGTCACAGAGTGCCTGCCCGAGCATTGCTAAAGAATTGTTGGTACGAAAAATTATGCAAAGACAAGTCGCTTAATTTCTTATATTTCTTTTTGTCGCTGGCGCAGGGTTAAGCCCCATTTCTGATTCCATGATCATCGGCAGATCACCGTCTGTAATGATGACTTTGGCATTGGGAGATTTAGCCAGCTCCTGAAATGCTTCAATTGATTTGAATTGTAATATTTTGGTATCCAAGCCTTCTGCAATGATGAGCTGAGCGTCTCTGATTCCTTCTGCCTCAATCCGCTTTTGCTCGGCCTCTCTCTTAGCTTGCTGTAGGACGAACTCCATCCGCTGCGCCTCTTGTTCGGCCTCAAGCTTTTCTTCGATCGCTCTTGCCAGACTTCTAGGTAGCTGAATACTCTTCAACAAAACGGCCTCTACATCAATACCTTTGCCGTCCATGAGTACCATCATTTGGTCGCGAATGGCTTTCTCAATGGTAGCGCGTTCTCCCGTATGCATATCCTTGGCGTAGAAGCGAGAGGTCACATCAGCTACAGCAGAGCGGAAAATGGGCAGAATGACATTGCGCTCATAATTGGTTCCGATATTGCGAAGTAGATTAGGGGCCTTACTTCCATCGATGTTATAAAGGATGGAAACTTCACTCAGAATGGTCAGACCTTCTTTAGAGGGAATATTGAGCTCTACTTCAAGATTTTCCGTTTGCGTTGAAATCTTTAGTACCCGAGAGGTAAATGGATTGTATACCTTCAAGCCCTTGGTGTAAGGCTTATTATTGTATTCACCTAATGTTCTTTTAACTCCTACTTCTCCTTCACGGATAGTAACACAGCTTGCTAACATACTGACAAACAGTAAACAAAGCCCAGTTTTTAACATTTTTTGAAGGTTCATATATTATTGATTTTAAAAGTTTTTAATGGTCAATTTTAAGCATAGGTCTTAGTTGAGATTAAAAATTTTGGCTGTTGAGTTGGTCCTTGGCAGGAACAGAGCCTTCAGATGGTTTCTCTTCCTGTCGCTTTTGATTGACCAGTCCAAAGGAAAAGAAAGCAAGCATATCTTTAACCTGTTGGTTGAGGTCTTCATCTGAGCTTTTGCCTTCCAAATCCGTAAGCCTTGGCAAATGTCGAGCAAAGTAAAGATTGTTATTAGCGGTCTCTACCAATGTGCTGGCCAAGGCTTTAGGATAAGGAAATTGAGGATTTATTTCTTCGAGTATATCTGCAATCTTGCAGCATAGGCGTTTGTAGGCCAGGAAAAAACCATCTGAGTTTTCCTCATCTACCAATTTGTGATGATAAGCCTTGGCACCCTCTCGAACAACGATTCTGTGTAGTACATCCTCATTGACAAACTCAATCGCTGTGTTTCTATTTGCTGTATCTACAATGATATTGAGCGCAACTTTTAGTTTTTGATAGGCATCATTGATGTTCATCGTATTGAACTCAATGCGCACGATCATCCACTCCCAATACCAATTGAGCAGATAAACAAATAGATGGTGTTTGTTCTCAAAGTAGCGATATATACTCGCTTCCGATGAGGGGATAGTCCTTGCCAATTTCTTGAAAGTAAACTGCTCAAGCCCGATTTCATCAATAAGTAGGACACTTTTTTCAATGATCCTGCGACCAAGTTTGGTTTGTTGGGGGTCCTTGATAAATAGCTTTGGGTTGATTTCTAGATTGACAAAGAATGGTTTCATGATGGTTGCATTTGATGTAATTTCTTCTTTAATATCTTGCGAGCGTAGTGGATACGACTTTTGACTGTACCCAGTGGAATACCACCGAGCTTCTCGCAAATTTCATCGTATTGGTAGCCCTGATAGGCTAGCAAGAAAGGAATTTTAAGCCCATCATCCAAATCATTGATGGCATTGACGATTTCTTCCTTAGCCATATTGGACTCCCCTTCATTATTGATTGTACCAGCTGAGTTAAGTAAGTAGTTGTCGGCAGTAATATCCTGTAGATGAGGTCTTCTTCTCTTTTTTCGAAACTGATTCAGAAAGATATTCTTCATAATTCTACTCAACCAGGCTCGCATATTGGTATTAGGTTGAAATTTTTCTCGATGCCTAAAAGCATTAAACGCTGTGTCCTGAAAAAGATCCTCCGCGCTAAATTGATCATTGACTAAGCGCATAGCAAAACCACGTAGGTAATCGCTGTGGTGGTTAAACTCTAAAATAAAATTAGCCGTGGTCATAATTCAATAAATTAGTCTTGCATTAATGTATTGTAGTATTACTATCATTTTTGTAAGTATAACGCGATTTATTGAGAAGGGTTCTACAAAATGAAGATTTTTTTCTGAATAAAGCTAACTTTTTTGATAGTAATGCTATCGAAATATTCTAACTGCCTAAAATAGAGGCAAATAGCCCCTATTTAGGCGCTTTTGAGCAATTACCAACCATTATTGAAAATGACCATAGGACGACATTATCTTATCAACTAATGCAGCACTAGTAGGCTGTAATATCAACTTATTTATAGAGCGGTATGGGAGCGGGTAGCTTTGTCGGACTGACTTCCCGCCAAAGCGGGGTCAGTCCGACAATTGCGGGAAGGCTCAGAATTACACGAAGGCTCAGACAATTACACGAAGGCTCAGACAATTGCACGAAGGCTCAGACAATTGCACGAAGGCTCAGACAATTGCACGAAGACCAGTAAAATAATTTCTCTTGCAAAGTACCATTTTGTCAGAATGGTTTTTGAACGGTGTCCGCTGCTATGGCTTACTTTGACAAATTCAAGCCATGCCACATTATAGGTACCTAGCCCAAACTAAATCTCGACATTGGAGCCACATCCTGATCAACAAAATCGCCTTTAAGGTATTGGTAATAGGCCGTAACGGCGATCATGGCTGCATTATCTGTACAATATTCAAACCGCGGAATATAAGTGTTCCAGCCTAGGGATTGCCCCGTCTCTTGTAGTGCTTTGCGAAGGGCAGAATTGGCAGATACCCCGCCCGCAATAGCGATTTCCTTGATTTGGTATTGCTCAGCAGCCGTTTTTAGCTTATTCATTAAAATGGAAACGATTCGATCTTGCACGGAGGCACAGATAGCGTGGAGGTTTTCTTGGATAAACTGAGGATTACTTTTGATTTCCTTTTTCAGGAAATAAAGAATAGACGTTTTTAAACCAGAAAAACTAAAATCCAGCCCTTTGATCTTGGGTTCGGTAAAACTAAATCTAGCCTGTCCTTCCTTAGCGAGGCGGTCAATGATAGGACCAGCAGGATAATCCAATCCCAATAATTTCCCTGTTTTATCAAATGCCTCACCCGCAGCATCATCTAATGTTTGACCAATGACCTCCATATCGAGATGATCGCGAACATAGACGATCTGTGTATGTCCACCTGAGACCGTTAAGCATAGAAAGGGGAATTGGGGATGAGGGGCTTCTGCGAAGTGCGCTAAGACATGCGCTTGCATATGATTGACAGCAATCATGGGAATATTTAGACTCAAGGCAAGCGATTTGGCAAAGGACACACCAACCAATAGGGAACCTAAAAGCCCTGGCCCTCGAGTAAAGGCAATAGCGGTGAGTTGATTGGGGCGGATGCCTGCTTTTTTTAAGGCCAGATCTACGGTTGGGACAATATTTACCTGATGAGCTCGAGAGGCCAATTCTGGTACGACACCTCCATATTCTCGATGAGCTTCTTGATTAGCGACGCAATTAGACAAAATTTGACCATCACAAAGTACTGCCGCGGAGGTGTCATCACAAGAAGATTCGATAGCGAGTAGGTAAACGCTCATAATGGGGAAGAAATTTAATATTTGCTAAAATTTAATGTCATATTTATAAATATTTCTTACATAGAATGCTTATTTTTATGCGAATACTCTTCATATATAGAAAAGAGCTGATGTAATCCCTCATTTAAGTTCGGTCGTACGAATAACCTATAACCCATAAGTGATCTGCCATGTTCAGAACAAATGTAAAATCAAAAAATGAAAAAGGAGCGCTTCAGAGCAAAGAGGTGCTACAAACTTCTGCGGAGTCTTGTTTTATCGCCGCTGGAACGGTGATTGAAGGCAAATTTTACACCAAGGAAGACATCCGATTGGATGGTCGAATTATTGGTGATGTGATCAGTGAAAAACGATTAGTTATGGGCGATTCGGGAAAGATCGACGGTACGGCCAATTGTACGGGTTCTTCTATCAGTGGCAAAATAGAAGGTGAACTGAGCGTAGATGGCACCCTGCATTTGAGTGCATCGGCCTATGTATCGGGTAAAATTAAGGCCAAGAAATTCGTCGTAGATGAGGGCGCTTCCTACAATGGAGAATGCCTGATTGGCGAACAACACTTCAAGTGATCCAAATTTTTAATAAGAGAATACGGCAGTTTTGATAAAAAATATTATTATTGCGTTTAAACAAACGAATTAACAATACAATGAGATTAATTATCAATCTTGTCCTAATTGCCCTGGTTTTCCTACTTTGTTTTATTCTCTATAGTAGTATTAGAGAACCCATTGAGTTTAAGGCTGAACAGGCAAAACGCGAACAAGCGGTTATTGATCGCTTGATGCAAGTGCGAGTCGCACAAGAAATTCATCGTGATATCACTGGTAAATTTGCAGATAGTTTCGATTCACTTGTCTACGTGTTGAAGACGGGAAAGTTGATGAGCGTCTCTGTTTTTGGAGATCCTGATGATCCAACCAATTCAGAAGCCCTCCGTTATGATACGACTTATTAGGATGCTATGGTCAAAGTGGAAGAGTATGGGCTGAGTTTAGACTCCCTGTCCTTAATTCCATTTGGTGGAGGAAAAACTTTTGATATTCAGGCAGATACCCTGACCTATCAGAAGACCTTGGTTAATGTCGTAGAGGTGGGTACACAGAAGCGCAATTTCATGGGCCCTTATGCGGATGCCCGTTTTGCCAGGTATGACGATTCGTATGATCCGGATGAAATTATCAAGTTCGGGAATATGAATGCACCAAATACCGCAGGAAATTGGGAAAGATAAGTCTTGAAATTCAAGAAGAGAATTTCCTGAAAAGATCAAATGCTTCCTTCAGCCTGTTCATGCACGTCGGCATGGACAGGCTGTCTTATTTAATATACGATACCCAGTTTCAAATCCTTGGATTGCGATCCTACGAATGGGAAAATCCCAATGGCCCTGGCTTTGACTTACGCGAATCCCTCAAGGAGGTTTTTATAGCTGATGAATGGCTACGCAATGCTTTTCAAGACATTCGAATTGCTGTTTCAAACAAGGATTTTACGTTAATACCTGATCGGCTTTACAATCAGCAGCACCAGACAGACTATCTAAAAAAACTAGTTCCCCTCCTCAGTACCAGTCAAACTCAGGCCAATCATCTATCCAATTTGGGTTTGTACAATGTCTTTGCGCTTGACGGTCCCATTAAATCCCTTTTGGAAAGCTATTTTCCCAATGCTCGCTTGTATCATCTATGTACAGCTTTGATGAAGGGCTTTCAGGAAATGGCTAATCTACAATCAGGGCCACGGATCTTTCTCAATGTCTATAATCGCCAAGTCCAAATTTTGGCCTTCGAGGATGGACGACTGATATTAGCTAATGTTTACGACTTTCAGTCTTCTCGAGATTTTATCTACTATGTGATGCTTGTTTTTGATCAATTCAACTGGAAACCGGAAACGGTACCTGTTAGTTTAGCTGGTCATATTGTAGAGGACTCCCAGATTTATCATATGCTCTATCGCTATATTCGCCACCTCTCCATGGTCAAAGCCCCTTCCCATTGGCTATTTGGCGCAAAGTTTGGCGAGACCCCAAGGCATTTTTTCTTTGACCTGTACAGCTTACAATTATGCGAATAATCGCAGGAAAATTCAAAGGCCGTCGATTTTACCCTCCCGCCGACAATTGGCCTACTCGCCCAACGACCGACTATGCCAAAGAGGGTTTATTCAATATATTGACCAACCGCCTGGACTTTGAATCTCTCAAAGTGCTGGACCTATTTGGCGGAACGGGTAACCACAGCTATGAATTTATTTCCAGAGGTTGTCGAGATGTGACTTATGTAGATAAGTTTGGAGGCTGTGTCGCCTTTGTCAAAAAAACAGCAGCTACGCTCCAAATTGAAGAGGATATTCGCATCGTCCGTGCTGATGTCTTCAAATTTATTGCCCGAACAAGCGAGCAATACGACTACATCTTTGCTGGCCCTCCTTACGCCCTTTCTACCATCGACAGTATACCTGATCTTATATTTGAGCATCAATTATTAAAACAAGATGGACTTTTTGTATTAGAACACAATCCACTCCACGATTTTCAAGAACATCCACATCTCACTGAGGTCAGAAATTACGGCAAAACCATTTTTAGCTTTTTCCGTTTTCAAAAGGTAGATCAAGCGGGCTAAAGGAGAATTATTTAAAGAAATCGTATCTTTATACACATGGAAAAGTTGTTAAAAGTGATGAGTATTCTTACGCTTCTGGTATTCCCAGCTTGGATGACAGCGCAATCGGGTGTTGAGGGTTATTGGACAGGAACCATTACACATAGTGAAGAAGGAGGCTATCGAGCATCCTATACCTTTAAGTTAAAACTCGAACAAAAAGGCGATCAAATAACGGGGAAATCCTATGTTTACGCTGACGATATTTATGCGGTTATGGAGGTCAAAGGCACCCTCTACAGCGGTCTGTATTTACATCTCAAAGACGAACAAATCACCGACCACGTAGAGAAAGAGGGCATGGAATGGTGTATGAAAAAGTACCAGCTCATTCTCAAAAAAGTAGAGGGTAAATGGCAGTTAGAGGGCCATTGGCAGGGCGATACTTCCTTTAGTAATTGCATTCCCGGAAAAGTATTTCTGAAAAGAGGAACACTTCGAGCCTGAAAAGCGTTGAAAGGCTAATTTCGTTCAATTCAAATTTTGGAATAAGAAGGGCAGATTCTACCTTTGCGCCGTCTTGGGAAAACCTTACGGATGCTCAAGAAAGTCAGAGTTGGACGAGATGCTGTTTCACGATTCAAAAAAAACTTAAATGGATATTGTTTCGACCCTAAAACAAGCGGTCGCTTCCGCAGTTGCCGATTTGTACCAAAATGAAGTCTCCCTATCGACTATCCAATGCTCGGTGACCCGAAAAGAATTTGAAGGCGATTTTACCATCGTCGTTTTTCCCTTTACCAAGATTGCGCGAAAAAAGCCAGAACTCATTGGAGAAGAACTGGGAAATTATCTACTTGAAAAAGTAGCGCACATCAAGGGCTATAATGTGATTAAAGGCTTTTTGAATCTGGAATTAAGCGATACCTTTTGGTTGAATTTTCTCGCTGATATTCAGAAGCAAGATAATTATGGACAAGGAGCACCCACAGGAAAAAAGGTCATGGTTGAATTTGCGTCCCCTAACACTAATAAACCGCTCCACTTAGGGCATATTCGAAATATCCTACTGGGTTGGTCCTGTTCTCGAATATTAGAAATGGCTGGCCACAATATTATCCGTGTCCAGATTATTAATGATCGCGGTATTGCTATTTGCAAAAGCATGCTGGCTTGGCAGCGTTTTGGAAATGGCGAGACGCCAGAAAGCAGTGGTATCAAAGGCGATCATTTGGTAGGCAACTACTATGTAGCATTTGAAACGGCTTTTCGGCAGGAGTATGCGGCCTGGCAGGAAAGCCCAGTAGCCAAAGCCATTTATGAGGAAAAGAAAAAGGGAGACCAATCAGCAGAAAAGTTCTTCAAAGCCTATAAAAATACTTACTTCAACGAATACAGCGAATTGGGCAATGCTGCCAAAGACATGTTGTTGAGATGGGAGGCTGGTGATCAAGCTATCCGCGAGCTTTGGGCGATGATGAACAGCTGGGTTTATACTGGTTTTGATGAAACCTATACTAAGCTAGGTGTTAGCTTTGACAAGCTCTACTACGAATCCGATACCTACCTATTAGGTAAAAGATGGGTAGAAGAGGGGCTACAGAGAAAGCTCTTCTATGAAAAAGAAGATGGCTCAGTTTGGATTGATTTGGAAGAGGCAGGCATGGACCAAAAATTGGTTTTGCGCTCTGATGGAACATCAGTATACATTACCCAAGATATTGGTACGGCTCAATTGCGTTATGAGGACTTTGAGATGGATCAAATGGTCTACGTGGTGGCGGATGAGCAGAACTATCACTTTAAGGTATTGTTCGAAATAATGAAGCGCTTTGAAGCGCCTTATGCCAATGATCTCTACCATTTGGCCTATGGCATGGTCGATTTGACCACTGGGAAGATGAAATCGAGAGAAGGAACTGTTGTAGATGCAGATGATCTAATGGCGGATGTAATCGAAGAGGCTAGAAAGGGGAGTGCAGAAAGAGGCGATATCGTTGATTTTAATCAAGAGGAGCAAGTGGATATTCTCCGAAAGATTGGTCTGGCCGCCCTCAAGTACTTCATCATTAAAGTCAATCCCCGTAAACGGATGATTTTTAATCCTGCGGAATCGGTTGATTTACAAGGACAAACCGGGCCATACATCCAATATTCCTATGTGCGGATCAATGGTTTGAAAAGAAAAATTGGCGCTAAAAATATTGATCTGGCAAAGGCCAGTGAATACAAAAAGCTAGAACCACAAGAAAAAGAGTTGATTGCGCAAATGCGGGAATATCCCGCCTTGGTTCAACAAGCTGCTACGGATTTGGATCCCTCTGTCATTGCTGCTTTCGGATATAATTTGGCCAAAGCCTATCACCGTTTCTGGCATGATTTGTCCATACTGAGCGCAGATACGGAAGCAGCTTCGGCCTTTCGCTATGAGCTGAGTCAGATGGTAGGACGCGTGCTAAAATCAGCTATGGATTTATTGGGAATGGAGATGCCCGATAAAATGTAAGACCAAATAGAATAACTGAATTACGAAAGCTGCTGCAATCTTTTGGGCTGCTTTCATGCTATTAAAATATTTAGGATTATGAGTGAAGCCAAAATGGAATCGCTAAACTTTATCGAACAAATCATTGAAGAGGATTTGTCAAATGACAAGCACAAGGGACTTACCCATACCCGTTTTCCTCCCGAGCCCAATGGCTATTTGCATATTGGACATGCCAAGGCTATTTGTGTAAATTTTGGAATTGCTGAAAAGTATAATGGTAAGTGTAATCTACGCTTTGACGATACCAATCCCGTCACCGAAGAAACCGAATATGTCGATGCGATTCGCCATGACATCCAATGGTTAGGTTTCCAGTGGGATGGAGAATATTATGCCTCCGATTATTTTGGCCAACTCTATGAATATGCCTTACAATTGATCAGCGAAGGACTGGCTTATGTCGATGATTCTACCCCTGATCAAATAGCTGAGATGAAGGGAACACCTACAGAGCCAGGAGTTGATAGCCCCTACCGCGCTAGAAGCATAGCGGAGAATCTCGACCTTTTTGAACGCATGGCCAAAGGAGAATTTGAAGATGGCTCGCGCGTTCTTCGCGCCAAGATCGACATGGCTTCACCAACCATGCAAATGCGCGACCCTGTATTATATCGAATCAAAAAGGCCGATCATCATCGCACTGGTTCGGATTGGGTCATCTATCCCATGTACGATTTCGCGCATGGGCAGTCCGATTCCATCGAAGGGATTACTCATTCCTTATGTTCCCTAGAATTTCGCCACCACCGACCATTATACAATTGGCTAATCGAAAAATTGCGGATTTTCCCCTCTCGTCAGATCGAGTTTGCTCGGATGAATGTCGCCTATATGATCACCAGTAAGCGTCGCCTAAAATTGCTGGTAGAGGAGGGGATTGTAACAGGTTGGGACGATCCTCGAATGCCTACGCTATCTGGTTTGCGCCGCAAGGGATATCCACCCATGGCCATTCGTACCTTTTGTGATAAGGTAGGAGTAGCGAAGCGCGATAACCTCATTGACGTTGCCCTGTTGGAATCCTGTGTACGCGATGAACTCAATCAATCCGCAACGCGCGTCATGGGCGTATTGGACCCCATCAAAGTCGTCATTACCAATTATCCAGAAGGAGAGGTGGAGATGATGACTACGGTCAATAATCCTGAGGATGAATCCAAAGGTACTCGGGAGATGCCCTTCTCCCGAGAGCTATACATCGAGCGAGATGACTTTATGGAAGACCCCCCAAGGAAATACTTCCGTCTTGGCCCTGGTCGTAATGTACGGCTAAAAAATGCCTATATCATCCACTGCGAATCCTTTGTCAAAGATGAAAACACAGGTGAGATAAAGGAAGTCCATTGTACTTACTACCCCGATAGCCGCTCTGGTTCTGATACTTCAGGCGTGAAGGCTAAAGGCACTTTGCATTGGGTTTCGATTCCTCACGCGGTTCCAACAGAGGTTCGTCTGTATGACTATCTGTTTACAACTCCTACTCCTTTGGCTGATAAGGAGGTAGAGTTCTTAGACCTAATCAATCCAGATTCACTAAAGGTATTGTCGACGGCTTATGTAGAGCCCAGCTTGAAGACAGCTAAAGTAGGCGACTACTTCCAATTTATGCGCAAAGGTTACTTCACCCTCGACCCAGATAGCACACCTGATCATCTGATTTTTAATCGCACGGTGAGTTTGAAGAGTTCCTGGGCGAAAAAGCAGAAGAAATAAAGGAAACCGCTCCCACTGCGGGCAGCCTCTCGGAGTGAATTGGCTCACTCCGAGAGTAGCGCCTGTGCCTAAGATAAGACTACTTCGATACATAACTTCCATTACAGGACCGCTAAACGGCAAGACAAAGACAACACGTAGCTACTAAGCCCTCTTCTCCCAGGCGACCATCGGGAGCCAATCTCGCACTTTTGTGCAAATTGCGAAACGATCCCAATGCTCGTAGCCGCTAGCCGATCTCGCCCCACTGCGATCTACTATTCTAAGCTGATTCCCTTCCTAATTACATTCAGTTCCTTATATTTGCGAAGCATATGCAAAACGGACGGGTCATATTAACCAAATTTCGGTTCCAACTCACCATCGAACGTCTCTGTCACCAACTGATTGAGGAATATGAAGACTTCGCCGATGCCTGTATCATCGGTATTCAGCCTCGAGGCGTCCAATTGGCCGATCGCGTTTATCAAAAATTAAGTGAGATTGTCGATATCCCCTCCATTGAGTATGGAAAATTGGATATTACCTTCTATCGCGATGACTTTCGTACTCGACTCAAGCCCCTTAAGGCAAGTACTACAGAAATAGACTTTTTGGTAGAAGAAAAGCGAGTCATTCTGATAGATGATGTCTTGTATACGGGACGGACTGTTCAAGCGGCACTGACGGCCTTACAACACTATGGGCGACCCAAACAGGTAGAGTTGCTATCCTTGATCGATCGGCGTTTTCAAAGACACCTGCCTATCCAATCCGATTATGTAGGGATGGTTATTGATGCCTTGGACGAGGCTTATGTTAAGGTAGAATGGAAAGAGGTGGATGGAGAAGACCGCGTTTTGCTCTTTGCGGATAAAACGGAAAATGCATAACTAATTCTATGACGACGACTTCCAATGCCCAGCTGAGTACGCGCCATGTACTAGGTATCAAATACCTAAATCCAGCAGACATTCAGCTCATTTTTGAGACAGCGGATAAATTCAAGGAAGTCATTAACCGACCCATTAAAAAAGTTCCTTCGCTTAGAGATATAACTGTTGCCAATCTGTTTTTTGAAAATTCTACCCGCACCAGAATCTCCTTTGAATTGGCGGAAAAACGCCTTTCAGCAGATGTGGTCAATTTCTCAGCCTCCTCTTCTTCTGTCAAAAAAGGAGAAACGCTATTGGATACCGTAAATAATATTCTGTCGATGAAAGTCGACATGGTTGTTATGCGACACCCTGCGCCTGGGGCTCCTGCTTTCTTGGCCAAACACATCGATGCCAATATCATCAATGCTGGAGACGGCACCCATGAACATCCTACCCAAGCACTTTTGGACGCTTTTTCTATTCGGGAACAATTGGGAGACCTACAAGGGAAGAAAGTGGCCATTATCGGTGATATATTACATTCTCGAGTAGCCCTTAGCAATATCTTTTGTCTTCAAAAGATGGGAGCGAAGGTATGCGTTTGTGGGCCCCCTACGCTCATTCCCAAATATATTGATCATTTGGGCGTTAAGGTGGAATACGATATTCGAAAGACCCTGGAATGGTGTGATGTCGCCAATGTACTTCGCATACAGTTGGAGCGGCAGGATATTCGTTATTTCCCTTCTCTACGCGAGTATACCCAATATTTTGGTATCAATAAGGCACTGTTGGATAGCCTGGATTCTTCTATTGTGATTATGCACCCAGGGCCTATCAATCGAGGGGTTGAATTGTCGAGTGATGTGGCTGATTCCGACCAATCTATTATTCTACAACAGGTGGAAAATGGGGTCGCCATCCGAATGGCCATTTTGTTTTTGCTGGCAGCAAAACGTTGATTGCGAATCCATTATCTGTAATATACCCATCCTTAACTTCGTTTATAGCCTTGAGGGCTAAGTTATGACCCGTTTCGTTGCATCGGGTCTTCTAAAATGGTTATATTGTGAAAAAAACTATAGTTATGCGGCTTTTTGCGCTCTTCTTCCTCCTGTTTTCAACCAATTTCGCCGTTTCTTCTGTTTCTGCTCAAGGTTGTGGAAGCATTATCGCAGAAAATATCGTCATTGGTGGGACACAAATCCTGACCACTAAGCAGCAAACCCTTGTGGTCCGGGGGAATTACAGCTACAGTATTGAGCTGATGAATGAAGAAAAAGGCGTTTTGGCAAAAGTCTATTCCAAGAGTGGGGTAGAGTTTAATCAAGACGATGAGATCATTTTCATGGATAAGTCCAATACGCGAAAAAGTTATCGCTTCATTGAGATGGGAGAAGTTATTCGCCAGGGAGGAACACCCGTCCATCAAAACATTCTACAACTTGATCTTGCCGCAGTCAATTGGTTTAGCTCTTCTACGATCAATACCATTTACATCAAGAACAACATCAGTAATAAGATGCACAAGTTTACGGTTAATGGTAATCGGCAAAAGGAATTTCAGCAATTAGCCTCTTGTTTTAGCAATACACTAGATCAAAATAAGGTAAAGGATAATAAACTGGTTGGTAATGATCTGACACCTACAGGGGGCGCTGGCGCCTCAACGGGAGGAAAACCCATTAGTGCAACATCCTCAGGTGTACGCAGGGTGACCGACATCAGTCTCTTGAATGATGAAGAATTGGCAAGCCTTCGCAAAGAACTCAATGAAACCAAACAAAAATTGCGAGAAGAGATTGAAGCAGAAAAGCAAAAGGCAGAAAATATCAAACAAAACCTCAGGAAGGAGGTGGCAATTGCTATGGAAAACGCCACTGAGCAAAAAGCACTGTACGCACAAGAGGTACTCGAAGCTCGTAAAAACTCGCAAGCGGAAATTGACAAATCAATGCAGGAGTCAGCCACTTCTGTTTCTGATGCGCGATCCAAAGCGGATACAGAGATTAAAAAAATCAACCTCAGTGTGAGCGAAGCGCAGCAAAAAGCTGGAGAAGAGATTCAAAAGGCCAAATTAGATGCGGCTCAAGAAGTCGCTACCGCTCGTGATAACGCCGCTAAGGAAATCAAGCTGGTAAAAGAGAAAATGGAATTGGCCAAGCTCGAATATGCCGACGAAATCGCATCCGCTCGTGAAAATTCACAAGCTGAACTGGGTAATATCCGAGAGGAAACCGCAAGAATTATCTCAGAGGCCAGAGAAAAGGCAAAGACAGAACAGAACAGGTCGGCAGAGGATGTGGTTCAAACAAAGAAGACCGCTTCTGAACAAATTTTACAAGTCCGAGAAGAAACAGCAGAAGACGTAGCCCAAATTCGAGAAAATGCAGTGCTAGAAAAGCAAAAAATCGCTTTTGAAGTAGCGGAGGCACGTAGAAAGGCAGCCGAGGAGAAAGCAATGTTGATGGAAAATTCCGCAGCGGAAATGGCAGAGATCAAAGAAAATGTAGCCAGAGAGAAGGAGGCCTCTGCCTTAGAAGTAGCCGATGCCAAGAAAAGAGCAGCGGAAGAAATTGGCCGTACACAGCAGCAAGTAGCCAATGAGAAACAACGGGCTAGCGAAGAAGTGTCGACGACGAGGGAGCAAAGTGCTGCTGAAATTGCAGAAGCTCGCGAATCAGCAGATAAAGAAAAAGCTGCCGCCGCACAAGAAGTTGTTGATGCAAAGAGCAAAGCCCAACAGACCGTTGCTGAGATCAATGCAGAAGCAGCTAAAAAGGTAAAAGAATCTCGCGACCGCGCCAATGGGGAGAAGGAAAAAATTGCTGGAGAGGTGAAGGAGGCAAGAGCGCGAGCACAGGCAGAGATTACGCGGATACAGGAAGAGGTAAAAAAGTCAATCGCTGAAGCTCGGGAGAAAGAACAAGAAGTAAAGCAAAAGTCGGCAGCAGAAGTGTCCAAAGCCAAGGAGAAAGCCTCTGGTGAAATTGTCAAAGCAGCGGAAGAGGCAGCCGAGAAAGTGAAACAGGCCAATGAAAATTCTCAAAAAGCAAAAAAAGATTACGCCTCTGAAGTGGCTAAGGCACAGGAGACCGCACGTAATAGGATGAAAGAAATCCAGGAGGAGGTAGCTGCGAAGATTGCCGAAGCCAAATCTGTGGAAAAGGAAGTCCAGTCTGCCTCTGCTGAGGGAGTGGTCATGGCAAAAGAACGCGCTGCCGAAGAGATTGCAATGGCCAAGGAAACTGCTGCCCGTGAAATTGCTAAAATCAAAGAACAGGAAGCTTTATCCAAACAAGAATCCAGCAATCAAATCGCTGAAGCCAAACGCGCTGCTGCTGAGGCTTTGGCCATAATTAAGACACAAGAAGCAGAGGATATCCGCAAAGCTAAAGAAGAAGCCGCCACTGAGCGCCAGACTATTGCTGCGGAATTGGCGACAGCCAAGGAAAATGCGGCAGAGGAGATTGCAACTATCAAGGAGCAGGTGGCCCGTGAAATTGCTAAAATCAAAGAACAGGAAGCTTTATCCAAACAAGAATCCAGCAATCAAATCGCTGAAGCCAAACGCGCTGCTGCTGAGGCTTTGGCCATAATTAAGACACAAGAAGCAGAGGATATCCGCAAAGCTAAAGAAGAAGCCGCCACTGAGCGCCAGACTATTGCTGCGGAATTGGCGACAGCCAAGGAAAATGCGGCAGAGGAGATTGCAACTATCAAGGAGCAGGTGGCCAATGAAATTCAGGCATCCAGAGAGATGGCCGCTCAAGAGAAAGAAAAACAAACCGTAGAGGTATTGAAAGCTAAGGAAAGCGCTGCCGAGGAAATTGCTACCATCCAACAGTCTTCTGCTGAGGAAGTAGCGGCGATCAAGCAGCAGACCGTAGAATCAATTGCCTTGGCTCGTAAAGAAGCAGAGGAAGAACAAAAGCGCTTAAAGGCAGAGATGGATAAAGCCCATGAAGAGGCCAATACGGCTATAGCTGCAGAGCGGAAGCGCTCCGCTGATGAAGTAGCTGCCTCACGGGAAGATACGGCTAATAAAAAGGCTAAATACCAGGAAGAAGCGGAAATGGCTCGCAAAAACTCCTTGGCAGAAATTGGTAAGGCAGAAAAAGATGCCTCTGATGCTGTCTATGAGGCCAAACAGCAAGCCAAACAGCAAATCAACAAAGTCAAAGAAGACACAGCAGCTAGAATTGCTGAAGAACGCCAGAAGATTGAAGAAGAAAACAAACGCCTGGAGAACATAAACAAGCAGGTAAAAGAAGAAGAACAGGAATTGGCTCGCGTCGAAAATCTTCTCAAAGAGGCCCAGGATCGGCTCAAAAAGCTGGAAGAAGAGATTCGCCTAAAGGAAAAGGAAAAAGGCGAGAAAAAATAAACCTGTCTTCTTTTACCCCCTCTCAAGTGATCATCCCGAATTTTGGTGAAAACCAAAGCTCGGGATGCTGTATTCTTAAATACAGAATTGCAAAATACGTAAGCATCGCTTTTTGTTAAAAAGCTATTAAAGCGCCCTTTATTATTGGTTTAAATACAATAAAGGAAGGATATTTGTTTTTATCATTAGGTAGCGCTGTGGCGTTACGAATACGCTTATGTTACAAAGTAGAATACTACTAATCCAAAAATCAAAACTGTATATGAATCGGACAAAGACCTTATGGCTATTAATGCTGGCAATGATGATAAGCTATGGCGTAGAACTTCAGGCTGCCGATGGCTATCGGATTGAGGTGAAAATCGATAATTATGAGAGTAGTGAAATTTATTTAGGCTATCACTATGGAGATAAGCAATACATCAAAGATACGGTCTCCCTTCAAGAGAATGGCCTATATCTAATTGAAGGAGAAGAATCACTCGATCCTGGGGTTTACCTCGTCATTTTGCCTCCTGATAATAATTATTTTCAGCTATTGATCAGCGAGAAGGAACAGCGCTTTAGTGTAACGACTAATGGAGAAAAACCGGTCGAATCCATACAAGTCAATAATTCTCCCGACAATGAGCGTTTTTATGCTTATTTGGATTTTCTTTCTGGACAAAGACCTAAGGCCCAAAAGCTCAATGAGCAAATCCAAGAGGCTAGAGATGATCAAGCGAAGGTCGATCAGCTTAAAGCCGATTTAGCAAAGATCAATGAAGATGTCAAGAAAAGACAACAAGAGCTGGTAGACAAATACCCCAATAGCCTAACAGCGATGATCATCAAATCTTCTACTGATATTCCCGCTCCTGACCTCCCTGCTGATTTGAGCGAAGAGGATCGCAATTTCCAGCGCTGGCAATACTACAAAAAGCATTGGTTTGACAATTTGGACATGAAAGACGCACGTCTGCTTCGCAGCCCCGTGATGTTCCAAAAAGTAGATCACTACATCAATAAACTCATTGTCCAACATCCAGATACCATTATCCAAGGTGTAGATTATATTCTGGATTTAGTAAAGGATAGCGAAGACAACTTCAAATTCTACCTCATTCATTTCCTAAATACTTATGCTAAATCCAAAGTGGTAGGGATGGATGCGATTTATGTCCACATTGCAGAAAAATACTATGCCACAGGTTTGGCGCCTTGGACAGAGGAAGAGCAATTAGCTAAAATTACCAAAAATGCTCGTTCGCTGAAGCCTTTGCTTATTGGTAAAACAGCACCTGACATCAAAGTACAAAAACAAGATGGCAGCCTACTTGGCCTTCACGAAATCAAATCTGATTACACCGTTTTATTTTTCTGGGACCCTGATTGCGGCCATTGTAAAAAGTCTATGCCTGACTTACTAAAGTTCTACGATGACTATAAGTCCAAAGGGGTAGAGGTATTTGCCGTTTGCACCAAATTGGGTAAAGATGCTCCTAAGTGCTGGGAAATGGTCAAGGAAAAGGAGATGGAACGCTGGATCAATGTCTACGACCCACAGATGCGCTCTCGCTTTAAGATATTGTACGACATCAAAAGTACGCCACAAGTCTATGTATTGGATAAGGATAAGGTGATCCAGTCTAAACGCATTGGTGCCGAAC
>JBCBDH010000039.1:0-18347 GCA_038529855.1 Bacteroidota bacterium
TCAAGGGTTTCCACCATCTATCGACTTTGTTGAAATCATCAACAAAAACCAAAAAAGCTGGTGTAAACCCTTGAAAAAATTAGTCTATGGTAAGTATTGGAAAAACCATCAAGAATTATCTCTACTCAAAGTCTGCCCCCAATTTTTTGTTTTCGCTGTATTTCAATCGACTGATGTCGAAGAATCGAAAGCAGCTCGAAGGTATCTTGGGGCAGGGCAATGATTTGATCCAACATCTTTCTGATCAGGAGAAAGCGCATTGGGTAGAGCGCATCAATGATGTATTGCAAAGCCCAGATAATGCTGCCATCCCTCGAGCTGAAAAGGCTGGAAAATTAGTGGATGACCAACTTATTATGCACAACGGCATTAAGATCGATCCGCTGAGTTATTACAGTTTTCCATTGCTCAAGATGTTGATAGATAATAAGGGGGTGCACGAGCCACAGGAGGAGAAGATTTTTCAGGAGGTTTGCCAGTCGCTACCTAAAGATGGGAAAAAAACTATGTTGGAATTGGGGGCTTATTGGTCTTTTTACTCCATGTGGTTTCAACAATATTTTGCATCAGCCAACTGCTATATGGTCGAGCCAGATCGTCGCAATTTATTTTATGGCAAACGCAATGTACAGCTCAACCGCTTAAAGGGCACCTTTATCCATGCGGGGATTGGAAGGCAAATGGATCGAGCTCATAATATTACCAATGTCGATACGATTTGTGCCCAACAAGGGATCGAATTCATCGATATACTGCATTCTGATATACAAGGCTATGAGCTGGAAATGTTGGAAGGTAGCGAGCAGACCCTCAAAGCGGGTAAGGTTGGCTACATTTTTATTTCTACCCATTCCAATGATCTGCACAGGGATTGTCATCACTTCCTAAAGGAGCGCTATGGCTTCTCGCTGGTAGCCAGTGCCGATTTAAAGGAAACATTTAGTTGGGATGGCATCTTGGTGATGAAAGCTCCTGACTATCCAGGGGTTAATCAGGTCTCTATTTCCAAAAAACAGGCGCAATATGGATAGGAGTGGAAGTGAGCTCTGGCATCAATAGGTGATTTGAGCAATCGCATTCCTTCCCATTTCAATATCCCCGTGCCCTGGCGCACATTCAATGATAAAAAGCTAAAAGGCAGTACTATATGACCAGTCTACGCACATTTCTAGCCAGAGCAAAGCGAAAGCTTCTGCAAAAACCATTTATCAAAGATAAGCGCTATCCTGCCTATTGGTTTGATCAATTGCTGGGCGATCGAGATGCTTATTTGGTACAGATTGGGTCTAATGATGGCAAGACGGGAGACCCCCTGTATCCGCTGTTGCAAAAGCATAGTAATTGGCGCGGTCTATTTGTGGAGCCAGTTCCCTATAGCTTTGAAAAGCTCAAGGCCAATTATCCCGACCCCAACCGCTTTCGCTTTGAAAACGTCGCCATTAACGAAGGTCAATCCTTGACTTTTTATTGGGTAGACAGCAAAGCCAAAGAAGCCTTGCCCGATCTGCCTTATTGGTTTGATCAACTGGGCTCCTTTGATAAAAACCACATCCTCAAACATTTTGACGGTGCCCTGGCTCCGTTTATGCGTTCTGCCGAGTTGGAAGGCTTATCACTCCCCCAGCTCTTATCGCGCAATGAGGTAGCGCATATAGAGGTCTTACACATTGACACTGAAGGCTACGATTGGAAAATTTTATCCCAACTAGATCAAGAGCGCTACACGCCTCAGTTCATCTTGTACGAGTACAACCATCTCTCTGAAGCAGAGCGAAAGGCATCTTTTGATTTTTTAAAAGAAAAGTACGTATTGTTTAATCTAGGGATTGACATCTTGGCCTTAAATCGTTCTTTTGGTGAAGAGGTAGTGGGGCAGATGAAAAGGTATATGAAGTTGGTTTAGGATAGGGAAGGTAAATTTTTTAAAAAAAAGTTGTTTTGTTTAAGTTGTTGAATATGAGGGGTTTATTGAAGTGTTGGGACTGATCTAGACAAAAAAAGAAAAATATTTTTATGGAATTTTCAAAGTGCTGCGTCCTTTATAGGAAGATCTTCTTTTTGCTAGTTGATAGCTGAACTTTTGCAACCTAAGTCCAGTGCGAAAGGGTGGCGGAGCCGTATGTAATCTGGGACCCTTAAGCTGGCGGTTGGCGGCGGTGGCCTGGGTGGGTAACCCACCCTCAATGGTGGCCCTATGTAGAATTTATAATTATAACATACGAAAAATTAATTTTTAATTGATCTTTATCCGACTAAAAGGTGGCCTAGGCAACCAGATGTTTCAATATGCTTTTGGATTAAAAATGGCGCAGCAGCACCACACCCAATTGTCTATTGATCTGTCTTCTTTACTGGATCGCAGCCGTGGCGATTTTGTCTATCGCGATTATGATTTATCCATATTTGAGGTGGTGCATCAATTTACTGTTTCGCCAGCTTTGCTGCGTTTTTTATACAAAAGCAAGTCTTCTGGGGTGACGAAGTTGGTTCGCCAACAAATCAACAAAGGACGACAGCATATTAAGGAGGCCCATTTCCACTATCAGCCCAGCTTGATAGAGGGACCTGACAATACCATCTATGAAGGATGGTTTCAGAGCTATCGGTATTTGGAAGGAGTGGAGGATCGTTTGCGAGAGGAGTTTCGTTTTAAGATGCCCACCCTACCTATTTCTCAAAGTCTATATGAAAAGATGCAGGCTAGTCAGTCGGTTTGCCTCAATGTACGGCGAACGGATTTTCTGAAGGTAGATAATTTGAATACGACCAATTTGGATTACTTCCTTCGAGGGGCGCGGCATATGGCCAACCTACTAGATAATCCCGTTTTCTTTATTTTCTCAGATGATATTGACTGGTGTAGGGAGCATATCCGTTTAGATCATCCCATGCACATTGTCGATCACAGCCACAAGGGGCATAAGTTTGGTAATTATCTCCAATTGATGAGCAATTGTAAGCACTATATTATTCCCAATAGCTCTTTTGCTTGGTGGGCGATATGGTTGAATTCCTACATAGATAAAAAGGTGATTGCACCCAAGAAATGGTTTAATGATTCCAATATTGATACCAGCGATTTGGTGCCATCTGACTGGATTCGCCTATAAGGACAGGAGAATAATCCGTGAGGCTTCCTTATTACGTAAGTTAAGGTATAAACACACTTCATTCTATTCATATGAAAAAACTTTTGGTAACAGGTTCTTCCGGTCTGATTGGATCAGAGGTCGTCCGTTATTTTGATCAATTGGGTTGGCAGATATTTGGTGTCGACAATAATATGCGGGCTGACTTTTTTGGTCCGCGTGGTGATACCCGATGGGTACAGACACAATTGAGTCAGGAATGCAAACATTTTGAGCATGTCGAGATCGACATCCGTGATCGCTATGCCGTGCTTTCTTTATTGGAGCGCATTCGGCCAGATTACATTTGTCATACGGCTGCTCAGCCCAGTCACGATTTGGCTGCAAGTCGTCCTTTTGATGATTTTGATGTCAATGCAGTGGGTACCTTGAATTTGTTGGAGGCTGCACGTCAGTTCTGTGCAGAGTCACCATTTGTTCATATGAGTACCAATAAGGTGTATGGCGATGCGCCAAATCGACTCCATTTGGTGGAGTTGGAAACGCGTTGGGAATATGGGGATGAAGCTTATCGCGATGGCATTGCAGAGACCTTTTCCATTGATCAGTCCAAACATTCGCTATTTGGTGCTTCTAAGGTAGCAGCGGATATTATGGTACAGGAATACGGGCGCTATTTTGATATGCCCACTTGTGCGCTGCGTGGGGGTTGTTTGACGGGACCCAATCATTCAGGCGTTGAGCTACACGGCTTTCTCAGCTATTTGATCAAAGTAAATTTGGCAGAGGAGGAATACACCATTTTTGGTTATAAGGGAAAACAGGTTCGCGACAACATTCACTCTTATGATGTAGCGCGATTCATCCATGCCTTTTTTGAGCAGCCCCGCTCAGGAGAGGTCTACAATATTGGTGGGGGAAGAGATAACTCAGTTTCTATCCTGGAAGCCTTTAAGCTGATTGAACAGATAAGTGGCAAAGCCATGCGCTATCAATACAGTGATCAAAATCGGATAGGAGATCATATGTGTTACATTTCCAATCTGGATAAAATTAAAACGCACTATCCCCAATGGCAGATCACCAAATCGCTCAAAGACGTTTTTGAAGAGATTGCCCATAGCTGGGAAAAAAGATTAGTCCTATGAAAATACTGCTAGTCAGCTGGAGTATCTTACCCAACAAGGGTGGGTCAAGTATCATTGTCGAAAATTTGGCCCAAAACTTTGATGCTGATGAGCTAGTGGTATTGGGGAGCCGAAAATTCAGACAGGAGGAGGTCATTGATCGTCCTGCGGGGAGCCCTTCCTTCAAATACTTTTTTAGCGAAATGTATTTTATGGGGCGAGGGTATCGCTATTTTATCTGGTTTAGAAAATGGCGCTTTAAGCCTTTGATCAATGCCATTAAGAATTTGATCAAAGAAGAAAAGATCGATTATGTGGTTGGGGTCTATCCCAATCCTTTTTACTGCCATGCCGCTTGTTTGGCAGCTAAGGAAATGGGCGTTCCCTTTAGCTCTTATTTTCACAATACCTATGTGGACAATATCGCTATAACTGATCCAGAGGCCAAGGTGATCCAGCAGGAAATCTTTGAGGCTTCAGAGTATATCTTTGTAATGAGCAAGGGGATGCAGCAATTTTATGAAGAGCAATATGGTTTGAAAAAGTTTTTTCCTTTAGTGCATACCTTTAATACTTATCCTCCTGAATACAGCTATAGCGGTATACCAGGGGTGGATAAAGATAAATACAAGCTGGTGGCCATTGGTAATTTCAATGAGTCCAATATGGATGCGACGCTGCGCTTTGCCAATACCATCTATCAAAACCCCAAATACAGTTTGAGCCTCTTTACCCATGTGCCAAGGGTACTATTGCGCAAAAGAGGCTTGGATACCAATGCCATTGAATATGAAGGCTTTGTACAGCCTGATCAGGTGCATCGGGTACTGCAGGAATACGATTTGGGGGTTTTGACACATGGGTTTACTGGAGGCTATGGCGAAGTTGAGTATCGTACCATATTTCCCACCCGTATGATCCCTCTTTTACTATCGGGTAAACCCCTCATTGTCCACTCGCCCAAAGGCTCCTTTCTAAACGATTTTGTACAAGAGCATCAATGCGCGGAGTTAGTAGATGATCCCTCTCCCGAAGCTATTTTGGAGGGCTTGGATCGCATTTGTACTAATGAAGATTACCAAAAACAATTGGTAGAAGCCAGCCGTAAAACAGTAGCGCAGTTTCATGGTCCCCACGTCGTCAAAGAATTGAAAAAGCTATTGATGCATTCTCAAAGTGTGGTGCATGAGGCTGATGTATAAAAGTACCTGGTACAAAATCAGGTCTGTGCTTCGCTTTTTATGGGCCCGTCTTTATTATGGTCGTCGTTTTCAGTGCCCTCGCTTATCTATGATCGGTGCTGCCTGTGGTATTCATATTTTGGGCGAAGGAAAAATCTGGTGTAAAGGCCGAATCATTGTTGATGATCAAGTGATGCTCTTTTCTAAAGGTGAATTAAGCATTGGAGATGGTTTTGGAATCAATCGCTATTCTCGGATTGTGGCCCATGAGCGAATTGAGATAGGCGATCAGGTAACAATAGGACAAATGGTGACCATCCTCGACCACGATCATCGCTATGAGATGGTGGATGGCCAATTACAATTGGATGGCTACACGACAGCGCCCGTTAAAATCGGTAATAATATCTGGATTGGCGATAAATGCACTATCTTAAAGGGTGTAACGATTGGTGATAATGTGGTGGTTGGAGCGCATACTTTAATTCATAAAGACGTACCTTCAGGTGTTGTCATAGCTGGACAACCCTTCAAAATACTTAAAACCCTCTAGGTCCATTATGTGTGGTATTTGTGGCATTATCGACTGGAACCAACAGCTGAGTGTCGAGCATCGGCAGCGCTTGGTCCATGCCATGAATCAAGCGATGTATCATCGTGGACCAGATGGGACTGGGGTATTTGCCAATCGACAGGCCCATTTGGCGATGCGACGCCTATCTATTATCGACGAATCAGGAGGCCAACAACCCATCTATAATGAAACAGGCGAGATTGCCATCGTTTTCAATGGGGAGATATACAATTTTCAAGAACTCCGAGAAGATCTATTAAGTAAGGGACATCTATTTCGCACACAAAGCGATACGGAAGTCTTGGTGCATTTGTATGAGGATCATGGCGTAGGGATGTTGCCTATGCTCAAAGGGATGTTTGCTTTTTGTCTGTACGATGCGCGAAATAACAGCTATCTATTGGCTCGCGATCGTTTTGGTGAGAAGCCATTGTATTATTATCAAGATCAACTGCAGTTTAGCTTTTCTAGCGAGATCAAGTCCCTACTGGAGAATCCTGGGGTCAGTCGTCGGTTGAATCACCAAGCACTGCCTTATTATTTTCGTACTTCTCTGGTTCCCGAGCCACTGACTTTACTCGATCAAGTCTTTAGTCTTAGGCCTGGTCACTTTTTGCAGATTAAGAATGGTGTTGTCCACAGTCAAGCCTACTACGAGCCCAAGTATCCCGCCAAAGTGGAGCTCAATACAGAGGAAGAGGCCATCGAATTCATTCGTCCTCATTTGCTAAAGGCGGTTCATCGGCAGCGGGTGAGCGATGTTCCTATTGGGGCTTTTTTGTCGGGGGGGATCGATTCAAGTACGGTAGTTGCGCTATTGCAAAAGCAACAGTCGGAGCCACTGAAAACCTTTAATGTTCGTTTTGAGCATCAGGCTTACGACGAAAGTGCCATTGCTCGGAAAGTAGCCAAGCACTGTGGAACTGATCATCACGAAATCTTTATCCCCAATTTTGATTTTGAGGAGCGTACTTTCTGGAATATCATCGAACACGTGGGACTGCCCTTTAGGGATAGTTCGGCTATTCCAACGTATTTGATTTCTAAGGAGATTGCTAAATACGTTAAAGTCGCCCTTTCGGGAGATGGGGGAGATGAATTATTTGGCGGCTATGCCGTTTTTCAATGGTATCAAAAAATTCTTCGGCTTCAACAAGTGGCTCGCCCGATTAGGGCTTTTGCCGACCAAAGCCTGGGATGGATGCAGACCTGGCCAGGTTTGCGAACATCAGGACGGGTGCGGCAAATCAAGCGGGGGGTCCATACTTCCCTGGAAGAACCCGAGGCTATTCCCATTGCACTCAATGAGTTTTTTGCCCATCAGCAAGTGGTTGATTTGATGGGAAGCGGAGCCCTATCTGATAGGCGACTGAATGGAAGGACCTATGAGCTATTGAAAAGTTATCCGCAAGCTGCATCCAATTGGTCCGCTCTTCGACAGATCATGTACTACCGCCTCAAGCATACGCTTCCCGCTAATATGCTGATCAAAGTAGATCGAATGAGTATGGCCAATTCCCTGGAAGTCAGGGCGCCCTTCCTCGATCCTGACTTATTTGATGCGGCCGCTCAGCTCCCTGATAAGTGGTTGATCCATGAGGGAAAAGGGAAGTATCTCATTCGAAAAATTATGGAAAAGGAATTACCTGCAGAGGTCTTCAATCATCCTAAAACAGGTTTTAATATGCCACTTTTCCGCTATCAGAATAAAGTATTCAAACAACTGGCCAAGGGGCTGCTATTTGACCAAAACCCTTGGCCCAACCTTATTGACGCTTCGGTGCTAAAGGATATTTATCATCGAGGTTTATCGACACAGACGAGCAATGCCCGACAAAGTGTTTTCCAAACAGCCCATCAGTTGTGGATGATGATGCAGCTATTTGGTTGGGCGCGTCGCTTTAATGTACAATTAGCTTAGTATCGACAAGAAAATACACATACTACTCATCGGACCAGTGACTAATGTCAAGGCCAATCTCATTGGAGGAGCAACCATCTCTTTTGGCTATCTGATCAATTACCTGGATCGGCATGGAGAATCCTATACCCTGATTAATACCAAGCGCTTTCTAAAAGGGCCCTTACGGTATTTCAATCCTTTGTATATATTGATCAAGGTCTTGTTGAATATTCATCGATCAGATGTATTATTTCTCAATTCGAGCAGGGGAGGGGCGAAGTTTCTGGCGCCAGTCTTGTATTACATTGCTAAGATTTTCCAACTCAAATTTGTCTTCCGTCCTTTTGGTGGAGACATTAAAGATTATACGGCTCATTGGGGCAAATGGGCCACTTGGTTTTTTGATCATACGATTTTAAAGGCAGACCTCTTCTTTTTACAAACCAAGGAACTGATGAACTTTTATGCCAATCGAGGGGCCAACCTGATCCAATTGCCTACCTCTCGAGAAGCGCCACCAGCCTCCTTAATGCGTGGCGAACGTCCCTATGGTAAGCGTTTGATCTACCTCGGTTTTGTCAATGAAGCTAAAGGGATCGATCATATTCTGGAAGCTGCTCAGCAATTGGGAACGGATTATACGCTGCACATCTTTGGTCCACTTATGCAGGATCGCTATCGCGAGCTATTTGCCCGTCCTGGTGTTCACTATCAGGGGGTATTAAAAAAGGGAGAGGTCTTGGAAACCTTAAGGACTTATGATGTGCTCCTGCTACCTACTTATTATGAGGGCGAGGGCTATCCTGGAGCTGTGATTGAAGCTTATTCTCTAGGACTTCCCGTAATCGCCACCGACTGGAAAGCCATTCCCGAAATCGTCCCACATGGCCGAACTGGACGCTTGATTGCTATTCAATCTACAGAAGCCCTAGTAGAAGCCATCCAGTTTTTTACGACAGAAAACTATCCAGAGTATTCGGAAAATGCCCGTAGCTATTTTGTAGAGACCTTTAGTTCAGAGCAGGTGACTGGCCGGGCAATAAAACAGATCAAAACTCTTTTTCTTCCCAGAGAAAACCTAATAAAAACCCATTAATGCAACAAGTACTTATTACAGGAGGGGCGGGATTCATCGGCAGTTCATTGGCTGATCAGTTGATAGCAGAAGGCTATTGGGTAACGGCTGTTGATAATTTTGATCCTTTCTACGAAGAAGAGGTCAAGCGAAAAAATATTGAAGCCCTTATGGCTCATCCGCGCTTTAAATTAGTGGAAGCTGATATCTGTGATTTGCCTACTTTGCGGGAGCAATTGACGGATAGCTATGCTGTTGTCGTTCATATTGCGGCCAAGGCAGGAGTACATGCTTCTGTGAAAGATCCCATTGGTTGTCAACAAGCCAATGTCATGGGGACGCAAAATCTGCTGGAATTGGCCAAAGAAATTGGCATCAAGCAATTTGTCTTTGCCTCTTCAAGTAGCGTTTATGGCGTTAATCCCAATGTGCCTTGGAGGGAAGAGGAGGAGCTAATGCCCATCAGTCCCTATGCAAGTAGTAAGTTATCTTGCGAATTACTGGGGCATGTCTATACGCATTTGTACGGTATCCGCTTTTTGGCCCTACGCTTTTTTACGGTCTATGGCCCCCGCCAACGCCCTGATCTGGCCATTCATAAATTTGCTCGTATGATCATCAATAAGGTTCCGCTGACGATGTATGGTGATGGCAGTACCCGACGGGATTATACCTACATTGACGATTTACTAAAGGGCATTCGAGCAGCGATGAACTATATCGATAGTGACTATGAGATCATCAACCTGGGTAATCATCGAACGGTTTCCCTAAAGGAAATGATCAGTACGATAGAAAAGGTTTTTGAGGAAAAAGCGATCATCCAGCAGTTGCCCATGCAGCCTGGCGATGTTCCACAAACCTTTGCCGATATTAGTAAGGCCCAAGAGCTACTAGGCTATCAGCCCCATACCACTTTTGAAGAAGGCATTCGACAGTTTAGAGATTGGATGATTAGTTTGGAAATAGGATAAGTATGCGAAGCTTTTTTATTGTAGGAGTACAACGATCTGGCACCACCTTATTATCGGTAATGCTGAGTAAGCATCCAGATATTTATATGGAAAAGCGTTCCATTGCCTTTCGGTTTATCACTTGTTTTGAAAATATCGAGCGGCTTTTACCCTATAATCTTTCCGTTGATCCTCAAGCATTCTTAAAGTGGCTGATAGAAAATGACCTGGATGGTCATTTAGCTGAATTATTGGATATCGAGCACCTGGCTGATTATGAGAATATCCGAGAACTACTAGATCATTCCATACAGCAAAAGCTAGATAGAGAAGAAAAAAAACTATGGGGGGATAAATCTCCCAATCTTCAACATTTTACGGGCAGTTTGCTTCGCCTAATACCAGAAGCCAAGATCATCCAGATCATCCGCGATGGTCGGGCTACGGCCAACAGTATGCATCGGCGAGCGGATAAAAATGTATATTTAGCAGCTCAGGAATGGTTGGAAGGAAATATCTCTGGCCTGAGTCATCAGCAAGTTTTAGGTGCTCAGCAATTCCTTATGATTCGATATGAGGATTTACTCGAAAAACCCGAGCAGGTCATGCAAAGGGTATGTACCTTTTTGCAGATCGACTACGATCCTCAAGTAATTGTTCCTGAAGACACCGCGCTACCAGAAGAAAAGAAATATGTCAAAAGCGTTTTAGATCCACAGAAAATAGATCTTTGGAAAACGCAATTGTCCACTAAAGAAATCCAAGGCATCGAAGCTATTCAGGGGCCTATGCTCAAGCGCTTTGGTTATGCTTTATTGACACCAATGGAAGCATATCGACACCGCCCCATGTCTTTGGGCCGTCGGATTCTTTATCACCAATGGGATAACTTTCGGCAGTTGTTTCGGAGCCAACGTATCGGTATGGTTAAGCGGGAGAAGGTGGTACTTAAAATATCTTTTCGAAGTAGATTATATGCTTTTGTTCGGGTCTTTTGTCAAGAGTTTTTATCACTACGCATCTTTAGTCGACTGTTTAGCCGTGTTTTTTATAAGGAGAAGTACTTTAAGGAAGCGGCTAAAAAAGAGTCAGTGGCCGAGTCAGTTGAAAAACTTTAACACTTTTGTAAGGGTCTGATAGTGAGCGGATTGTGGAGTTTTTTTCAAAGAAATGCAATGTTTTTTATGGAATTTTCAAAGTGCTGCGTCCTTTTAGGGAGTACTCTAAAATAAATTAAACTTTTGCGATGTAAGTCCAGTGCAAAGGCTGAGTGGCTATTGGCCATTTGGGTCTTAAAATTGGCAGTCGGCGGAGGCGGCCAGGGTGGGCCCACCCTCCATGGTGGCACTCTATAAAATTAAAAAATTATAATATATATAATTAGTGAATTTAATAAAACTCTACCGCATCGGCCACTACTTCCACCTAAAAGGCATTCCCCTACTGCCTCGGCTCGTTCGTTTCCTCATCTTCCTCCTTTACAATAGCGATGTAGCTAGTAGCGTAAAAATCGGTAAAGGTACCCTCTTTGGCCATTCGGGCATTGGCGTCGTGATCCATCATCGAGCCGTCATTGGTGATTACTGCATTATTGGACAGGGGATAACGATCGGTGGTCGTTCCAGAAATCCTACCGTACCTGTCATCGGCGATAAGGTCTACATCGGGGCAGGGGCCAGAGTACTTGGACCGATCAAAGTAGGCAGTAATGTCGTCATTGCCCCCAATGCGGTGGTCATCAAGGATGTACCTGATAATTGCATCGTTGGAGGTATTCCTGCAAAGGTGATCAAAGAGGGCATTCGCTTTGAAGATTATGTCTAGTCGATTAATCCAATGAAAGATTCTGCTTCGTATATATAATAAGGGGAGCATTGATCTAATCGACGAGATTCAATCCTTCCTCAGAACCCAATAATATGCTATTTTGCCTTAATTACTCCTTGTCGGACCCTTGTCGAATTACCTGATTGATGCTTGGTCAAATATCGAGATATTATCATACGCTGCGGTATTTACAATGGATACAGATTCGCTATCGCTTGTTGTATCAGTGGCGTAAGGTTGTGGCTAAGCCTTTGGTAAAAGCTGATGATCAATTACCCGATTTACATCCACAGCTTTTAGATTTAATTCCAGGACCTGAAAGTCCGATATCCTGGCGAGGTAAGGATACCTTTTGCTTTCTTCATCTAGAACATTATTTTAAGCAAGGTATTGATTGGAATTTCCCTGGCCATGGAAAACTTTGGACCTATAATCTCAATTACTTTGAGTTTTTACTTCAACCAGGACTTTCCAAGTATGAGGGGCTTGGTTTGATCCATGATTTTATCAGTAAGCTCGTGCATAGTCGGGATGGGATGGAGCCTTTTCCCATTTCTCTGCGAGTGCAGTATTGGATTAAGTTTTTGAGTAAACATCAAATTCGGAATCAGGGGATTGACCAGTCGCTTTATCTACAAGTTTGCTTTCTTAAGGACAATCTGGAATATCATTTACTGGGGAATCACCTCTTGGAAAATGGCTTTGCCTTACTTTTTGCAGCAGTCTATTTTCAAGAGACTGACTTCTTAGAAAAAGCAGATCAGATCTTAGTCCCTCAGTTGGCAGAGCAAATTCTTTCTGACGGGGCGCATTTTGAGTTGAGCCCCATGTATCATCAATTAATGCTTTATCGGATATTAGATGCCATTAATATATTGACGCATCATCCCATAGGATCATCCCAGGGTTTGTTGGTGCGCTTAGGCGAAAAGGCAGGGCAGATGCTGGGCTGGATGATGCAAATGACTTTATCCAATGGCGATATGGCCCTACTAAATGATAGTGCACCTGGAATTGCTCCTGATCAAGAGGTGCTTTTGAGTTATGCGACGCGATTAGGGCTAAAAGCGCAGGTGCAATCTTTGGGGGAAAGTGGCTATCGCAGGTTTGAAAATGAGGTATATGAGATACTGATTGATCTTGGGGCTATTGGTCCAGATTATATTCCAGGACATGCGCATAGTGATACGTTTAACTTTGTGCTCTATCATCGCGGAACACCTTTGATCGTTGATGTGGGTATTTCAACCTATGAGAAAAATGAGCGGCGACAATTCGAACGTTCGACTGCTTCTCACAATACGGTCATGCTCAATGGGCAGGAGCAATCTGAGGTTTGGGGTGGTTTTAGGGTAGCGCGTCGAGCGAATGTTCTTGATTTAAAGGAATTGGACCGTGGATGGCAGGCCAGCCATGATGGTTATGCGAGGGTTGGGGCCAAACATCAGCGTCGCTTTATTTTTGAAGAGGAAGGCTTGACGATTGAAGATGAGACGACTGGGGCCAAGTTAGCCCAGGCTTTTTTCCACTTTCATCCCAATATTGCCATTGAGCAGATAGACAATACCTTGGTTGGCTCATTTGGTCGAATGACTTTTGATGCTAATGCACAGATTATCCTATCCCCTTATGAAATGGCTTTAGGCTACAATCAAAGACAAAGAGCGATTCAAGCTACGATAACTTTTAAAGAAAACTTACACACCAAAATTCAGCTCTCATGAAAATTCTTTTTTTGACCGATAACTTTCCACCGGAGAGCAATGCACCCGCCATTCGGACTTACGAACATTGTCAGGAATGGATCAAACAAGGCGCAGAGGTGACCGTTATTACTTGTGCCCCCAATTTTCCAAAAGGAGAGGTTTTTCCAGGCTATAAAAATAAATGGTATCAAGAAGAGCAGATGGAGGGAATTCGAGTGATTCGCGTATGGACCTATATTACCCCCAATCGCGGTTTATTCCGCCGTATACTGGATTATATCAGTTTTTGTTTTTCTGCCTTTATCGCTAGTCTCTTTGTCAAAACGGATATTATCATTGCAACGAGTCCACAGTTATTTACAGCAGTCGGTGGCTATTTGGCTGCTATGGTCAAAGGCCGTCCATGGATTATGGAGGTGCGTGATTTATGGCCCGAATCTATTAAGGCGGTTGGGGCGATGGAGCAAAGCCGAATTTTAAAGATACTGGATCAATTGGTGATGTTCTTATATCGTAAAGCCAATCGGATTGTCGTAGTGACAGATTCTTTTAAAGATCGTATCCATGCTTGTGGGGTGGCACTGTCTAAGATTGAGGTGGTAAAAAATGGGGTCCATCTACACAAATACAAACGGGAAGGAAAAAAGGAGGCTTTATTGGGTAAACTGGGTCTGCGCGATAAATTTGTAGTGGCCTATATTGGTACACATGGAATGGCACATAAACTGGATTTTATCATCGACTGTGCAGCAGATATTAAAAACCCCAACATCCATTTGCTATTTGTAGGGGAGGGAGCCATGAAAGGTCGTTTGGTAAAACAGGCAAAACAACTAGCCCTGGATAATGTGACCATGCTTGATGCCATTCCCAAGGCTGAGGTGCCAGATTATATCAGTATTTCAGATATCGCTCTTATCCCTCTTCGCAAGAAGAATACCTTTACTAAAGTCCTTCCTTCTAAAATCTTTGAGAATGCTGCGATGGCTAAACCCATCTTACTGGGAGTAGAAGGGGAAGCTCGGGATTTGGTCCTGTCTTATCAGGCGGGTCGTTGTTTTGAGCCTGAAAATAAAGCTGATTTTCTGAAAAATTTGGAGGCCCTATACCAAGAAAGTGAGCAATACAAAGTTTACCAAAAAGGATGTGAGGCCCTAGCCCGAGATTTTGATCGAAGCCGCCTGGCGCAAAGAATGTATCAAATTATCCAATCTACAGTCGCCCAACCTCAATTGTCAAACGAAATACCAGAAGAGCTATCAGTACCCTTAAAAGGGCAGTTTGAAGATAAAGGAGCCTAATTTCCAAAAAGATAAGCCCGACTTCCCCTTAAGGAAGCCTGGGCTTACGTTTTTACTAATCAATTAAAATTTTGTCGGTATACAAAATACCCTTTTGATCAGAAGTCAAGGTGATGAAGTAAATGCCTTTGGCCAGATTAGGATGCTTAAATTGAACCTGCATAGGCGCACCAGAAAGTTCTTCTTGATGAAGGATACGACCATTCATATCCGTTAGACGGATATTTAAGCGCTCCCCCCAATTTGCTGAAGGGGCGAGTTCAAAAGTCGAATTGCCCTGGCGTAGATCGTGCTGTACCTCCACTATATTTCCTTCCATACCATCTCCTGGGCCATTAGCACAATCGTATTCAGCATTGTACAACCAAGGCATCGTATTTGGTGGGAAATTACCATCCCTGCAAGGGGAATCGTCACAAGTTTCGTTTCTGTAGAAGATATTATTGTCTTCACAGCAGAATCTAAAACTAGGGAAATCTTTATGGGTCAGACAGATTTCGAAATCGTAGCGGATGGATTCTCCATCCAATAAACCATAATTGCCCGCACAGTTTTCAATCATGCTAAATATAGTCTGTATACCATTGGTACCAATCGTACTTAATTGGAGAATAGGGTTTTGACTATTGGCCGTAATTACCATTGGTGGAGAAGGAGGAGTGGTATTTTGACAACCTGCATTAGGGATCGCTGAGGGATTATAACTGTTGATGGTTAGCGTAGCATCAGCATTCCAATCGTTTCGATCTGTAGGCGGCGTAATGCAAAATTCGTGAATGGGTTCATCACAAGGTTCGGCAATATTATCACAGCGAATATCACAGGAGGGTTCCCCTGGGCAACCTGGACAACCATCAAAACCTGCCACTGTAACGGTGATACAACAACTTCCACAATAACCTTCACAAAAATAAGAAAGACAGATTTCCACCTGATCGCCTACGCTGGCACCTGGTGTGAAAGCAATGGTGATCTGATCTGTGTAAATACTCCCACCTACAACTTGTGCGGGCCCTGAAATTTGCCAATAATGCGCCTCACTTGTCGATGGGGCATTACAAAAATTATCTGCTGTATAGGTTGCCTGGGAGAGGATGAATACTTTTGTTGGTCCATTGATACATTGATTGGGTTCTTCATTTCCACCTGGGCCGACCTGGGCCTGGATGAAGACCATATTCATACAAAGAAGATAAAAAAGAACAGCTAACTTTTTCATTGATTGATGATTTAGAATTAAATAATAGATCACCTCTGCCGCGGAGTATATTCAGAAGCTATCTTAAAAATTATGAGTACTGACTTATTGATTTGATTAACCACTTAGCCTCCTCCATTGCATCTTTGATCAATGGATAGACAGAGGTATGGCCGGATAGGAAAATAAAGTGATGTAAAATTAATTACGTAGCGAAAAGTCGGGATAATTTGATCACGGCGCAAGCGATTTAGGATAAGCGATAGGGGCGATTGAGTTTACGATGCTATTGCTTTATTGATACCCCTTAATCAGTATAGCTTTACCTGACTAGTGTAAAGTCACCTTTCAAGATTTCTTTACTTCCATCGCTAAGGACAATTTCAGCAACATAGACAAAAACGGCTGGATTAAGTACTTGCCCCTTAAAGCGACCATCCCAGCCCGTACTGCTCATAGCGGCGGCTGAGGTATCCAATTGTTCATAAATCAGGGTTCCCCAGCGATCAAAGATTTGCAGATGCGATAGCTCTGCTACATTTTGTCCAGGGTACAAAGCAAATAAATCATTATTGCCATCGCCATTGGGACTAAAGACATTGGGAACATAAATTTTGGCTCGACGATCCACAAAAATCATTAAGCGGTCTTCTGCTGTACAGCCATTTTCGTCAACAACAGAAAGTTGAACGGCAGCGGTAATGCTTGGCTGAGTTTGGACGATAGGGCAAGTATCACATGATAATAAAGCAGTACTTTGCCATTCGATTGTATTCATAAGTTCTGCACCCGCTACTTGCATCGTCACCGTATCGCCTAATATGATATGTCGATCTTCTCCTAAGTCTATTTGTAAGGGATGAGGTTCTGCAATCTGCAAGGTATCGAATTGCTCACAACCATCAGCATCTTGAATCCCAATGACATAAGAACCCGCACTCAATCCTCCAAAGAAAGGATTCGTTTGAAAAGCTTCCCCATTAATTTGATAAAGAAATGGCCCTTCGCCTCCCAATAGCGTATCCAAAACGATTAGACCATTAGCCTCTCCATAACAGCGAACATCTTCTTGTTGATAGATAGCCTCGTACTGACCAAGCAACACGCGTTCAATAACGATGCTATCGCAGCCATTGGAGCTATTATAATAAGTCGTATCGCTACTCGTCTGACTAGAGTCACAGGTAATGCGGTCGATAGAAGTAATGATTGGAGGAATCAGTAAAGTTTGTTCAATAATAATACTGTCACAACCAAATTGATTGTTCAAAACCGTTTGTTGGAAGCTGACTTCACTAGAATCGCAGGTAAAAAAGGTTTGAATTAAACTATCCGTTGGCAATAAATCAATTGCTAAAATAACCAAGCTGTCACAGCCCGCCTGATTGTTGTACCAGTTTTCAAATACCCCCGTATCTTGTACGGAGCAGGATTGATCAAATAGCCATACCGTATCGCTCACCAAAAAGGCCACTTCTTCAAAAACCAAGCTATCACAGCCCACCTCATTGACCAATACTTGAATAGATAAACCTGTATCCAGTGCCGAACAGCTTTCCGAAAACAGATAAGTCGTATCACTTGCCAAAAGCCCCACTGATTCAAAAATCAAACTATCACAACCCCACTGATTGGTCAACTGATTGATGTATAAGCCTGTATCGCTGGGGTGACAAGTTGAAGAAAAAACATAGACGGAGTCTGTAGGAAGCAAGTCCGTCTGCCTTATAACGATACTATCAAGTAATTGGACGCTCTGAAAGATAAGGGTATCCGTCCCCACTAAATCAGGATCACAACTTTCCAGAAATAGATAAGTCGTATCTGGAATACAATTTTGCAAGATCACTTCAGTGACAACTACACTATCACATCCTTGGGTGTTGCTCAGCAGGTTAGTGGTTATTCCTGTATCAAGAGGATTACAAGAGTTATCAAATAGGAAAGTAGTATCTGCGATTAGCAGTTCTGTGTAAATAATGATTAAGCTATCACAACCTTGTACATTACTCAAAAGATTATTAGAGAAACCAGTATCTGCAGGATGGCAAGAGTTATCAAATAGGAAAGTAGTATCTGCGATTAGCAGTTCCGTATAGGTGATGATTAAGCTATCACAACCTTGAGCATTGCTCAACAGATTATTAGAGAAACCAGTATCTGCAGGATGGCAAGAGTTATCAAAAAGGAAAGTGGTATCTGCGATTAGCAGTTCCGTATAGGTGATGACCAAACTATCGCAGCCTTGCGTATTGCTCAAAAGATTATTAGAGAAACCAGTATCTGCTGGGTGGCAAGAGTTATCAAATAGGAAAGTGGTATCTGCGATTAGCAGTTCCGTATAAGTGATGATCAAGCTATCGCAACCTTGCGTATTGCTCAACAGATTATTAGAGAAACCAGTATCTGCTGG
>JBCBDH010000040.1:0-18032 GCA_038529855.1 Bacteroidota bacterium
CCAATATTAAAGTGGGACAATACATTACTAGATTCCTTCCTAAAGACTTATTGAAAAAGAAGTTGAATGAGTTTGTAAAATCTTCTAGGAGGAATCTAGTAATGTATTGTCCCACTTTAATATTGGTTTTATCCAATTGAAGTAATTCAATTTGTTCATGATTGCCTTCCGCGCAAAGTATTAAACCGATTGGTTGTTCTTCCCCTTCCTCCATTTCATTTTTTTCAAGCCATCGAAGGTATAATTCCATTTGCCCTTTATATTCTGCTTTGAACTTACCAATCTTTAGATCAATGGCTACTAATCGACGAAGCTTCCGATGATAGAATAAAAGATCAAGCTTATAATCATTACCATCAATGACCATCCGCTTTTGACGTTCTGCAAATGCAAAACCGCTACCTAGCTCTAGTAAGAAGTGTTCCAACTTATTTAAAATAGCTTGCTCTAAATCTTTCTCCAAGAAAGTATCTTTTAAGCCCAAAAAGTCTAATACATATGGATTTTGAAAAACCAAGTCTGGGCTAAGTTGATCCTTTTCTCTAAGCGTTTCTAATTCTTTCTTTGCTAGCTCCTCTGGCTTTTGAGAAATGGCAGTACGCTCAAACAACATAGATTGAATCTTAGAACGAAGCGTCCGAACACTCCAGTTTTCTACTCGACACATTTCAGCATAAAACGACCTCTCGAGCTCAGTTTTAAGTGGAATGATGACTATGAAATGTGACCAGGACAATTGTCGTGACAGCGTAACGACAATCTCAAAATCCGAAAACAATTTTGAAAACTGAACCATCCGGCGAAGATTCTTTTCATTGAAGTTATTGCCATACTCTCTAATCAATTGTCGCGACAGTGTAACGACAATTTCTTTCCCGTACTCAGCTCGTTTATGTCGAAGAACTTCTTCATTAATACGTTTGCCAATATTCCAATACAATATCGTTAAACCTGCATTAATAGTTTGACTTACTTTCAATCTAGCCTCTTCAATCATACTTCGCACTTCATTGAAAAGGTTTTGTTGATCTTTTGATAGTTGCTTACTCATAATTTAATCTCTTTAAAACTTTGATTAGATAATAGCCGATTGACTTTCTGCGACAAGCTGTCGCAGATTTCAATCATCATCTTTTGAAGCAGCTAGTATCCTTGAATACTCCACATTTATGATGATAATACACAGGATGCTGATTGGTGCAATACCTTCAAAAGATCAAAGCCATAAAATTTTATTGGAATTATGAGTGGTGAGAAATGCGCTCGTTTGTTGTACCTATATTGTACCTCAAACTAAAAAAGCCTCGATAATTCACTGATTATCAAGACTTTTTAATTGTTGACCCACTAGGACTCGAACCTAGAACGTCTGGACCAAAACCAGATGTGTTGCCATTACACCATGGGTCATCCATTAACAGATGGCAAATTTAGAACAATTTTGGGATTAAATAAAGTTCCCTAAGCATTTTTTTTAGGGGAAATTGGATTCCTGTTAGGCCGCCATTTCGTTGATGATTTGGCGGTAGAGGAGGTCGTCGTGAAGGAGATCGTAGAGGAGGTGGTGGTATTTAGGGAAATCGGGGAGGTTGTTGTGGCCGCCTTGGTCGATGACGTAGAGTTGGCAGTGCTTGGGGACGATACGGAGGAGCATTTCGCTTTGGTTGATGGGGATGAGGCGGTCTTTGTTGCCGTGGAGGATGAAGATGGGGCAGCTGACTTTTTTGATGAATTGGTCCGTGCGGATTTGGTAGCGGAGGAGCCATTTGATGGGGAGGATAAATGCGTAGCGCTTGATCTGGTAGAGAAAGCTGTAATAGGGCGAATCCAGGATGAGGAGGCGAGGGTGGTTCCAGGAAGCGATGCGGGTGGCGATGCCGCTGCCCAGGGAGCGACCGTACATGACGATTTGCGATTCATCGTATTGGGTGCAGAGCCATTTGTAGACGTGTTGGGCGTCGTTGTAAAGGATGGCTTCGGTGCGGCGGCCTCTGCTTTTGCCAAAGCCTCGATAGTCGATGACGAAGAAGTCGTAGCCTTTGCCGACAAAGTCTCGGGCGAATTTGCCCCAGCCCTTGATGCTGCGAGAATTCCCCTTGAAGTAGAAAACGACGCCCTTGGCATTGGGGACTTTGAAATGTAGGCCATTGATCATCCCGCCGTCTTCCATCTCAAAATTGACCTCATCAAAGGGGAAAGGATATTTGTAAAGGAAGTGAGTTGGTAATTTTTCAGGGCGAAAAAAGAAGAGGTCCTGTGCAAAGTAGAAGATGATACAGAGCAGAACATAAGTAATCGCTATTCCAATGAGTAGGTTGAGCCACATAAATCGCCCTCGTTTGATAAGCATAGCGCTTGGTGCTATGCCTGGCTATTGCCGACAAATTATCCTTTTTTCCTTAAAGATTAAAATCATGTTGGATCGGTGAGTTGGTAGATGCTGGGAAGGTGGCGACCTGCACTATCGTAATCCAGGCCATAGCCAACGACAAAATGATTGGGGATGCTAAAGCCCGTGTAGTCGATTTGAAGATGATATTGTAAGGCATCTGGTTTGACGAGCAGACTGGCCAAAGCGATGGACTTGGGCTTTTCCTCCTTGAGTTGCTGCATAAAGCCATGTAGCGTACGGCCGGTATCTATAATGTCTTCAATAATGACTATGTCGCG
Source organism: Bacteroidota bacterium (assembly GCA_038529855.1). GTDB lineage: Bacteria > Bacteroidota > Bacteroidia > Chitinophagales > Saprospiraceae > JBCBDH01. The sequence continues at coordinate 2,671 of JBCBDH010000040.1, forward strand.
TCCTTCTAATACTGTATCCAAACCAATGACGGTGGTGACCGTTCCGGAAGATTGGGTCCCCTTGTAAGAGGAAAGCTTGACAAAACTCAGCTCGCAGTCGATATTGCAAGCGCGGACGAGGTCGGCAGCAAACATAAAAGCTCCATTGAGGATGCTGATGAAAATAGGATTTCGATGGGCATAGTTTTGCCGGATTTCAGCCCCCATCGCCGCTACGCGCTCCTGTATTTGCTCCACACTTAGGTACTCGCGGAAATAGAGGTCCTTAAGCTGGATGATTTTGGGTTTTACAGAATTCATAGGATTAGTCGTTCTCTTTGGATAGTCCGTGTTTGTCAATTAAATAAACAAGGCTGGCCATTGCTGCTGCTCCCAATTCCAGTTCGCGCTTATTGACAGCAGCCATATTGTCAATCGCCGTGTGGTGATAATCAAAGTAGCGCTGAGAATCAGGACGCAAGCCCGCCAGCAAGCCCTTCTGGCTTTTGAGTGGGGAAATATCAGCCCCAGAGCCCCCTTTCATTAGGTTCAAACCATAAGGTTCCAACAAAGGAAGCCAGGTGTAAACCACCTTAAAAAAATCTTTGAAGGTTTCTTTGTCCCCATCAAAACTAAAACCACGCGGGCTAAAACCTCCCGCATCAGATTCAATGGCGGCCAAATGGTATTCGCTATTGGCATTAGAGACTTTGGCATAGGCCAATCCCCCACCTAGTCCATTTTCTTCATTCATAAACAAAACACAACGGATCGTTCTTTTAGGCCGATAGCCCAAAGCTTTAATCAGGTGTATCACCTCCATCGCATGCACACATCCCGCACCATCGTCATGCGCTCCCTGCCCCACATCCCAGGAATCCAAATGCCCGCCCACCAAAATAATCTCGTTAGGATACTCAGATCCGCGAATTTCTCCAATCACATTATGAGAAGTTTTATCTGCTAATTGTCGGCAGGTTGTTCGAATGAAAACGTTGATGGATTCCTTTTTTAAGAGTCGGCTAAGCAATTCTGAAGCATTCGTACTAATGGCTACTGCTGGTATTTTTGGAATACCCTCCAAGTAAACTGTGACACCAGTATGCGGAATATCATCTAAACGCGTAGTCATCGAACGGACCAAAGCCGCTACAGCACCATACGCTGCTGCCTTGGCTGGTCCACGGACGCGCTGCCCCACAGCTCCGCCATAGGCATTGAAGGTGCGAATTTGTTGATTATCCATCGGGCGATTGAAGAAAACGATTTTTCCCTCTACCTTTTCTCGCCCCAATTGCTCCAAACTTTCCAGGCCATCTACTTCAATTACTTCGGCCACCAGACCATTGGTACCCGTACCCACTGCATTTCCCAGGGCAAGCGCTGGCAGTTCAATGGTTCCCATTTGGGCAGAATTGACGATTCTCACCTGCTCTGTCTCCCCTCTTACCCAATGAGGTACCGTACAAGGCTGTAGCCAAACGGAATCCAGCTCAAGAGTATCCAGCATCTGACGCGTATACTCAACGGCTGCTGCCGACTGTGGAGAACCACTCAAGCGCCCTCCTATTTGGCTGGTCAGGTGGTCTAGCCAATGGTAGCATTGGGCTTCAGTGAGCGCTTTATCGTAAATGCGGCGGATCAAAAAGGCGTCTTCATCTGAGGAGTAAGACTGTCCTCTAAGCGATAGAGAGAGAGAAAGGGCAAATAGCAAAAAACTATACTGAAAAAGCTTCGTCATGCCTTTAGAATGTAGTAGAATGGATAATGCTGTGTAAAGATTTACAAAGTTAGGCGCTTTTTACATTTTGCTTAAACATTTTTTTTATTTGCACATTTATTTTCCAAATATCAAGAAATAGGGCATTATTCGGTGGAAGCGCATTTGCAGCCAATTTTATTTTATGAAAAGGGAAAAATCTTGTAAAATATTATTTTATAGAATTTATAATACTGATTACCAGCGCTTTACACTTCGTCAATTTAGTATAAAAGCGATAGGCACTACTTGAAATTAAATTTTTTTTGCCGTATTATTGTAAAAGATACACAAACTAAAAGCTAGTAGGTTTTTGATACGATCAAGTATCAAACTATGATTTATAATTTGGTTTTATTTGGTTAGGGCTGAGGTAGTGCATACGCACTGCCTCTTTTTGTTTTATGCCTGTCACAAATTTCCGCTCTAAAAAAGTATCTTTTTTCATTTTTCTCGTCTAAACAGGAAATACAGTTATAGGAAAGGGGCAAGCAGCCATTCGTATTCACCTTTTTTATGGCCAAATGGAAATGACTTTAACACCATGCGGTACAAAGGTGCCAAGTGGGAGTGAAGTATAATTTTCTGTAGGGGATTTGTACCTAATTAAGGGATTACTTCCTTATTTTTGCGGCATTATAGCCATTTCTCTTACAGAAGTAGTTTCATTTGTCAGAAAACCCCTTCGATGCAAAACGGCCCACTGGGAAACAAGAACAAGGCTAAGAACCTAAACGACATAGAGCTTGTTCAGCTTTACCTGAAGACGCAGCGAGCTGACTTGTTTAGTTTGTTGTATGGTCGGTACTCTGGGAAGGTGTATAGTAAATGCATCTCCTTATTGAAGGATGAAATGATGGCCAAAGATGCTACACAGGAAATCTTTGTCAAGATTTTTCTCAACCTAGCCAAGTTTAGCGAACGTTCGAAGTTTTCGACTTGGGTGTATTCCATTACCTATAATTATTGTATTGATTTCATTCGCCGGAAAAAGAAAGAGAAAAGTCTCTTTTCCGATGAAATGGAAAAAGCACCAGATATCGTGGAAGAGGTTGCGGATAATACGATCCTGGAAATGGAAGTCAGTCGGCTAAAGGTCGTCTTGGAAAAAATTCCGAGCGGGGATAAAGCCATCTTGCTGATGAAGTACCAGGATGAAATGTCGATCAAAGAAATCTCTTCGATTATCGATAAGTCTGAAAGTGCGGTGAAGATGAAGTTAAAACGAGCCAAACACAAGGTGCAAAAGGTATATCAAGAACATTTTAAAAACTGATAAAGAAATGGCAACAAAGTACAACAGCTTCAAATTGTTGGAGGAAGAACAAATCCGGCAAAATCCTCATGTTGCTCCTGAAATCGAGAATAATTTACAGGGGAATATGCGCTTTGCACGAATGATGGGAGATGTCCTCGAGCTCTATTTGCCCAAGGTATTTGATCTTTTGATCACCTTCTTTGGGGGTCAGCCAAGCAAGGAGCAGGCCATAGACGGGCAAAGCGACGTAGGAACTAGCCCAAAAGGACAAGCAAACAAATAATAGGCACATATAATAAGTACAGCGCAAGCGCAATCACCAAATCCAAAAAACAATCTATTCAATGGACCTATTTAAGATACTAACTGATTTATTGAGCCAATTTGCCCAAGCCATCCCCAGTATTTTAGGCGCCATCCTTATCTTTCTCGTCGGATGGATGATCTCAAAGGCAGTTGCCAGGGTGATACTAAGGGTCTTGAAAAAAGTGGGCATCGATAAATTGGCGGACAAACTCAATGAGATCGAACTGGTCAGTAAAACCAATTTTGAGATTCGCCCAAGTGCCTTCTTATCTAAATTGGTTTACTACTTATTGCTTTTAATCTTTACGGTAGCCGCTACCGATATTCTGGGAGTGGCTGCCGTCTCGCAGCTCATGAGCGATCTGATCCAATATGTCCCCCAATTGCTCTCGGCATTGATCCTATTGGTCATTGGCATCCTCATCGCAGATTTTATCAAAGGCATCGTCCAAACCACTTGTAAATCCCTGGGTATTCCCTCTGGAAATATCATTGCCAGCTTTGTCTTTTGGTTCATCTTTCTCACGGTACTGGTCAGTGCCATGTCGCAGGCCGCAATTGATACCACTTTTATCAAATCCAATCTCACCGTATTGATCGGTGGTGTCGTACTGGCTTTTGCGCTCGGTTATGGATTTGCCTCAAAAGATATGATGGCTAATTTTCTAGCCTCATTTTACAGTAAAAATAAATTTAGAATTGGCGATCTAATCAGCATTGAAGGAATCAAAGGAGAAATTATCGAAATGGATAGCACCTCCTTGATCCTGAGTAATGCAGAGGGTGGTCGCGTCATCATTCCCCTACATAAATTGACCTCTGAAACAGTCGAAATTTTTGATTCAAAGTAGTTTCAATTTTCATCAATTAAAAAAGCTAAAATGTTTAAAAGATTTTCACTCTCTCTATTGATTATAGCCCTTTGGGCGGGTAGCATGAGCGCTCAGACAGAAGTCGACCCAGCGGCGCTGAAAGCGCAGAAAGCCGAAAAAGAAGGTCAAATTGCGGCCTTACAAGGGGAGGTAGCTGGCATACAAGCCCAATTGGATGCCCTTCCTGGCTGGCGCTTTGGCTCTTTGGGAACCATTGGTCTCAACTTTGCTTCTTTTAGCGACTGGCTGGCCAGAGAAACACCCAATACCTTTTCGAGCACCATTGGCTTTTCAGGAAATGCCTATGCCAATCTCATTCAAGAAAAATTCTTCTGGCGCAACAGTGGTAATATCAACCTGGCTTGGACCAAGCTCAATGTAGATACTGAAACCTTCGACAACGATTCACTGGATTACGAGAATACGGCAGATGCCATCAATATCAGTTCTTTGTATGGTTATCGTTTCAATGATCAATGGGCTGCTTCTGCACTGGGCGAATACCGTTCTACAATAGCTAGTAATTTTAATAATCCTGGTTTCCTCGACATTGGAGTTGGAGCTACCTGGACCCCAATTAATGATCTCGTTGTTGTTTTTCATCCACTGAACTACAATTTTGTTTTTGCCGATGACGACCTCACCTTTGAGTCTTCTCTAGGATGTAAAATCGTAGCTGATTATGCCAAATCGCTACCCAAAGGCATCAACTGGCGAACCAATTTATCGGCTTTTGTCAGCTACAGCGATCCAAGTAATTTTTCCAATTGGACCTGGGTCAATAGTTTTGGTTTTACGATGTTTAAAGGAATTGGGGTAGGTTTGGAATTTGGTCTGAGAGGCAATAAGCAGGAAGGTTATAATGCAGCCCTTGCCGCCGATGAAACCCTCAGCACAGATACCTTTAAGATCGATGATCTTGACAGTGACGACAATCCTTTGCAAACCTATTGGTTGTTGGGTTTTACCTACAGCCTTTAATAGATAAGTACATACGCTATTTCGTTTTATACTAACCCAAATGGATGAAAACCTGCTTCAGTCTTGGAGCAGGTTTTTTATTTAGCTACACGCCCTTTTTTCAAACGCTTCTTACTATCTTGCCAGCGTTTGATCTCCTGTCTATATGTATCGGAAAGTGCTGGGGGACTCCCAAACCACTCCGAAATCTTGAGGAGCGCCAAAAGTAGATTTGGGGCAAATCCAAACTACTTTGTTTTAAGTATAAACCAAGTTATTCTATGGCCGAAAAGACGCTTTTTTTACTCGACGGACATGCCCTGGTATATCGGGCTCACTTCGCTTTTATTACCCGCCCACTAATCAATTCCAAAGGCATGAATGTGTCGGCCATCTCGGGCTTTACCCGCGCACTTTGGGAGGTAATCAATAAGCGCCAACCCAGTCATATTGCGGTAGCTTTTGACCTGTCAGGCCCCACTTTTCGGCATGATATGTACGAGCCTTACAAGGCCAATCGAGAAGAACAACCTGAGGATATCTCCAATGCCATTCCCTATATCATGAAGCTACTGGAAGCTTTCAATATTCCAATTGTAACTAAAGAGACCTATGAGGCAGATGATGTCATTGGGACCCTGGCCAAGCAAGCGGAAAAAGAAGGCTTTACCGTCTATATGATGACACCTGATAAGGACTATGCCCAATTGGTTTCTGAGAAGATTTTTATGTTTAAGCCTGGTCGGAAAGGGGGCGAGGTAGAGATATTAGGTGTACCTGAGGTGTTGGAGAAATGGGGTATCCAAAGAGTTGATCAGGTGATTGACATGTTGGGTTTGCAAGGGGATAGTGTGGATAATATCCCTGGAATTCCTGGGATTGGTCCAAAAACGGCCTCCAAGCTACTGGCCAAATACGATACAGTAGAGGGTTTGATTGAAAATAGTGGGGAGCTCAAAGGCAAACAAAAGGAGCGAGTAGAGGAGTATGCAGAACAGGGCTTGCTCTCTAAAAAGCTAGCGACCATTGATATCGCTGTTCCTATCCAGTTTGATGCAGAAGCCTATAAGATTGCCGGTTTTGATTACGATGCTTTAGGGGACCTTTTCCGCGAATTGGAATTCAGAACCCTAGCCCGTCAAATTTTGAGTAAAGGCGATGCGAGTGTCGAGACTAGTGGCGGCCAGCAAACCCTTTTTGGCGAGACAACAGCTCCTAAAGCTTTCCCTAAAAAGCCCATCGCCGCTCATGAAATTGCTACAAAAAATATCGAAAATACAGAACACGAGTACCGCCTGGTCAATGATGCCGCTGCTCGTGCACAACTGATTAAAACCCTAAGCAAAGCCGCTTCCATTTGTTTTGATACGGAGACAACGGGTTTGGATGCGAATAAGGCAGAGCTGGTTGGACTCGCCTTCGCCATCAAAGCCAATGAGGCTTATTATGTGCCCATCCCAGAAGATCAAGAGGAAGCTCGTGCTATTGTGAGTGAGTTCAAATCGGTTTTGGAAGATGAGCAGATCGAAAAGATTGGACAAAACATTAAGTACGATATCTTGATGCTCAAGTGGTATGGTGTAGAAGTCAAAGGAGCTTTCTTTGATACTATGATCGCCCACTATCTGTGTGAACCCGATTTTCGTCACAAATTGGATTATCTCTCAGAGACTTATCTGAGTTATAAAATGGTTCCCATCGAAACCCTCATTGGTAAGCGGGGAAAGAACCAATTGAGTATGCGTGATATCCCTGTTGAAAAGGTGTCCGATTATGCAGCAGAAGACGCAGACATCACCCTCCAATTGAAAGGAGAAATGAAAAAACTGCTCGAAACCAACGAAACGGAATCGCTCTTCCAAACGCTAGAGGTCCCCTTGATCAAAGTACTGGCCGATATGGAATATGAGGGCGTTCGCATCAATGGCGATTTTTTACGGAATTACTCTGAGGTCTTGGGTAAAAGAATTCAGAAAAAAGAACAAGAGGTTTATAAAAAAGCTGGAACCCATTTCAACATCGCCTCTCCCAAACAAGTTGGCGAGGTGCTTTTCGACCGCATGGGTATCCCCTATCGCTGGCGCAAAACCAAGACGGGACAGTACTCCACCAATGAAGAAAAGCTAACCGAATTGGCGCAGGAGCACGATATCGTGCGAACCATCCTCGAATTTCGCAAGCTGACCAAGCTTAAGTCCACCTACGTCGATACCCTGCCGCTGCTAATCAATCCCAAAACGGGTCGCGTTCACAGCTCCTTTAATCAAGCTCGGGCCGCTACTGGCCGCTTGAGTTCGGAGAATCCCAATTTGCAAAATATCCCTATCCGCGATGAGGCGGGCCGTGAAATTCGCAAGGCTTTTGAACCTCGTGATGCCGATCACATCCTCCTCGCTGCCGATTATTCGCAGATCGAGCTTCGATTGATTGCAGAGATTAGCGGCGACGAAGCCATGCTCGAAGCTTTTCAGGCAGGGCATGATATCCATCGCGCTACTGCTGCCAAGGTATATGATAAGACCCTGGAAGAAGTCACCGCCGATGAGCGACGCAATGCCAAGACCGTTAACTTTAGTATCATCTATGGTGCTGGTGCAACCAATTTATCAAGACAATTGGACATCAGCAGAAAGGAAGCTGGAGAATTGATCAAGCAGTACTTTAGTCAATACCAAGGGCTTAAAGAATATATGGATCAAACCGTGGAGTCCGCTCGGGCAAATGGCTATGTAAGCACCTTGCTCGGTCGTCGTCGCTTCCTTCGCGATATCAACTCTAGGAGCTCGCTAGAGCGGAGCAATGCGGAGCGGATTGCGATCAATACCCCTATTCAGGGAACAGCTGCTGATATGATCAAGGTAGCGATGATCAATATCCATAAGGCCCTAAAAGAGGGTAATTACAGAAGTCGAATGATCCTACAAGTGCATGATGAATTGGTCTTTGACGTGTACAAACCAGAATTGGAGACCCTCAAACCAATAATTGAGCGGGAGATGAAAAATGCCATCCCCAATCTCAAGGTTCCTATTCTAGTGGGTATGGATACTGGGGAAAATTGGTTGGAAGCCCATTAATTTTTAGCGACTCCTGATTGGATATCCAGTACTTTGATTTTAAAGACCAGTACGGCATCTCCTGGAACAAAAATGTTGTCTTCCTCGATAGCCATCGGGCCATAGGCGAGTTTGGATGGAATGAGCAACCAGCCTTCACTGCCTCGCTTGAAATGCAATAAACCCTCTTCCCATCCAGGGATGACTTTGCCTTTACCAAGGGTAAAGGTATAGGTCTTTTTTCCTTTGGTCTGATCAAATATACGATCGTCAATAAGGCGCCCCTCGTATTGGACCACCAGCTGATCACCTTCCTGTGCCTTTGGACCTTTTCCTTTTTTGGTCAGGGCATAACTCAGCCCACTTGCCGTTCGTTTGGCTTTGATCTTGTGATCGAGGGCGTATTCCTGAATCAGCTTTTTGTCTTTTGTGAATTGTTCTTGAATATGCTCCTCATAATGCTCCCGCTCTCGCCTTTCTAAGTCTACCATGTAGCGATCATAAGCAGCAATATCCATGATCTCCAATAGCTCAATTTCAAACATCAAAGGCGAATTGGGTGGAATGGTACTTCCTACCCCCCGCTGGCCATAAGCCAAATGAGCTGGTACATAAAGCGTTCCCTGGCTACCCACCTGAAAAAGTGATAGGCTAAGGTCCCAACCGCGAATCACCTGTCGATAGCCCAGTTGAAAAACAAAGGGTTCCATAGGGTCTGTTTCGTCAAATACCGTACTATCGAGTAACATCCCCTTATAGCGCACCATGAGATAGTCGCCTATCTTGGCCTGTGGACCTTGTCCTTGCACATCGAAGTGATAATAAACGCCGTCTTCACTTCTTTGAGCATCTATGCTATGATCGCGGAGATAGTCTTCCAGGCTACTTTGAGAGATTCCTTGCTGAGGAGCTAAGCCGATGACAGAGAGTAGGATGAGGTGAAATAGCAGATACTGCTTCATGGCTCGATTGTTTTTGTTTTCTTCTGTTTTTATCGCCACATATACAATGCCAATTGTCAGGCATTATTATAAATTTAACACATTTTTATTGGGATCGTCAAAGCTATACGGACTAAGGGGCAAAGGAAAAAAGACTACGGCCCGGAGACCAGTAGTCTTTAAAAGCAAAATACGAAACACAAAAAAACATCACTACCTTGTCTGCTCAGCGCTTCTGGTGGAGCGCTATATCTTAACAGCTAATCATATTGGTGTAGCTGGAGTTCTTCAATAATGTGTATGAGTTTTTCTGCGTAACGTGGGTCTGTAGCATAGCCGGCCTTTTTCAGGCCATGTGCCCAGGCTTTATAATCTTTGTCGAGCGATTTTAATGATTGGTAGCGTTTGCCTTGGAGCATTAGGCTATGGGCGCGATAGCTTTCCCAGGCAGTTTTGTAGATGCGAAAAAAATCTTTGTGGCTGTCGTCGGTGAAGTTGCTGCAATGCCCTTTACGACAACTGCGAGAGAAACATTTGATCCCAAAATGATTGTTGTTCTGGTTGGATAAACGGCTGGCCCCTGCATTGCTTTCAATCAAACCCTGGGCGAGCGTGATGGAAGCGGGAATACCGTATTTGGCCATTTCTGCCTGGGCGACTTTGGCAAAGCGCTGGACATAGGCCATTTGTTTTTGTTTTTTGAGGTCCTCCTCCTTATTACCCACCTTGTGGTAGGTCATGTTGGAGTAGGTGTTAGCCAGCTTAGGGCTATTTGCTTTTTTGGGGGAGGCTTTAGCATCGGTTTGGTTGGGTAGGATGGCCTGTAGCAAGCTGCTACCTACATCCATAGCAAATAAGGAGGCTGGTAAACCTGCTTGTTGAGTAGGGGGGCTTACTTGTTCGACATCGGGATTGGCGGTCAGGTCGATGCGAATGCTAAAATCCTTGCGCATCAGGGTAAAAACCACCAGGGCAATTAGTAAACTTTTGAAACCATATTTTTTGAATCCTGCTGACCACTTTTTTTTGTAAGAATTGGACATGGCATAAATGCTTTGCTTGATGAATGAAATTGTTTTGCTCATAGTAAATACCTGTAGTGGACAGTGATATAAATCGTATGATGCAAATTTAAAACAAAATGTTTATAAAAAGCAAATTAAGATAAACATTTTGTTTTTATTAATTAAACAATTCGTTTATGCTTTTTACCTAAAATGCAGTAATGACGCTACTCGGGGAGCTGATGATGGCTTTTAAAATCGTCGAGAAAATTTTTGACGCGTTCTTTGGCCTCCGCTTCGCTAAGTGGCGGAGCCACAGGGGTAGTAGCGGCTTGTTTGGCAGGCATTTGTTCGACGTACAGTGAAGTAGAGGGGAAGGCAAAAGAAATATTCAGAAGTTCGGCAATGTGTAGAATGCTCATAATCAAGACCTCTCTTTGATGCAGTTCCTCATCGTAAGTCTCAACAGCTAGATAAGCGCGGAACATGATGGTTAAAGATGACGCATCCATCTTGTTAAGATAAATGTAGAAACCCTCTTTGCGCGTATTGGGATGGGCAAGGACCAAATCGCGAAGGGCATCGAGAAAGAGCTGTATTTGATCGGGAGGGGTATTGTAGACGACTCCTAAATCCAAAGGAACCAGTCGATAGGCCCGCATCCCTTTATTAGTAATCGACATATTGGCAATGGTGCCGTTGGGGACGGAGATAATAGAAGTATCCGCCGTCATCACCCTGGTTGTTCTAAACCCAACCTCTTGTACCGTCCCTGCAAACCCTGCTCCCTCGATGTAATCGCCAATCTGGAAGGGATGATCTATAAAAATAGTCGCAGAACCAATCAGGTTTTTGACCGTATCTTGTGCCGCCAAGGCCAGGGCCAAACCACCAATGGAAATCCCCGCTACCAGAGCCGTCACATTGACATTAAGCAGGGTCAGGATATGAATGACGCCACCAATGACAAATAAAATAGCTAAGGCTCGGCGAAGAATAGGGAGTAGTTGCTCATCCAATTTGTGTTCTGTGCTCTTGGCATAGGCCGTCGCATAGCCCATGACGAGTTTGAGGACGCGTAAAGCGAGTAAGACAATCAACAAAGTCAGTACAATGCGTACCACAATGATGGTCCATTCTGCTATTTCGATGGGTAATTGGAGGATGGGCAAGAGCAACTTTAGTAAAAACATTAGGATCAAAGCACTCAGTGCTCTGGCAATTTTTAATACCCCAACAGGATCGACCCACTCTGGTTTGAATTGCGATTCGGCCATTCGCCTGATGATGCCGCGCAGTAGCCAACTCAGGATTCTTTGAAAGATGGCCAATAAAACAAGGAGCAAGAGGATGCCGAAATATTGCCAAAGACTCAATCCCAAAAAGACTTGCTGTCCTTTTCTTGGAAACAAATTGACCAGCCAGTCGATTCCAAAGGGGTAAACGGCTTTATGCAAATCAGGGATGCGATCAGTGGTTTCTGCTGAGTAGTACCAAAGACTGTCTTTTTTCTCCAAATATACCTCGGGCAGCTCTTCAGGAAAGGGCGTGTAAAAGGCTCTTTGACTCGTCGAGTCAGTGTAGTCATTTTGCTGAGGCAGCATATTGAGGTGAATATAAAGCCCCTTGCCATCGTATATCTGTTTGAGCTTGATGGCGATTTGTTCGGCTCGACTACTATCTGCTAAGCCATAAAATGCCTTGGCAGCAATAGCCGGTTGGTAGCTATCGTGCTGTAGGTAGTACAAATGTACATAGATGGTATTGTAGGGACTTTCCAGCGTAGGGACTGGCGGGGTCGTAGTCTGAGAGCGAAGCGGAAAGGCCAGTAGCCATCCAAAAAACAGCAATAAAGGAATTCGTTGTTGGACCATGAGTACTTAGCAGTTAGCTTGCTGCAAAGCTAGGGGAATTGGGATTTTAAAAAAAATAAATACCAGGCTATTGAAACATATTATTTTTTCCACCGATATACCCACTAAGTATCTTCCCGAACCTAACAGCACTCTGGGAAAATCACCATGTAAAACAAACATCGACCAATGAGAAAAGCTGAGTTAATGCAGTTCTAACAACAACCATTCATAACCATTCGCATTTCTTAGGCCATTTTACATGCCGAGCTTTTCCAACAAACACAGAAGTTCCGAACAGCACTATGCCCCTTATCCAATCATAGGATAGGTCGGGCTTAATTTCCTTTCCAAGAAATCGGTTTTCCATTTTTTCAACAGCAAGATTCATCCCTGCGGTCTTGACCCCTTGATGCATTTTGCCCTCGTTTGGCTTTGACCCAGGAGCGGGTCATAAGCCTGAGAAACGTATAGGTTGATTTTTATTTACGCGGCTTTGGCCGTCTCAAAAACCGATAAACGGGGATGGGCTTTGGGCGCATCCCCACCACTATTTTATATCATCAACCATTATCTCTATGACAAAACTAATCCCATTATGTAAACCCATTTTCTCCAGGTATATAGCCCTCTTGGCAATCTGGGGAATCACGGCCACACAAAGCATGGCCCAGACCTGTACCATGGTCTGTAATGATCAACTAAATCTGGGAGTCGATCCCACGGACTGTTCTGGGGAAGTCACTATCGACGCTGTTTTTCCCACTAATGCCGCCCAATGTCCTGCAGGAAGCTTTACGGTCGTCCTCGAGGATGCCAATGGCAATGCCGTCCCTAATCCCTTTGATGGCAGTACTTACATTGGCCAGGTATTGACCTTTATGGCGACTGATGCCAATAGCGGTAATACCTGCGATGGCATCGTTGTTGTCTCCGACAATTTTATCCCCGATCTAAGCTGTACTGATTTCAGTGTTGATTGTGATGAAACGGATTTGGAACCTGATGCTAACAATGCCATGCGTCCATTCCCTTTGCCCATGACGGCTGTGGTCAGTCCAAGTACTGGAACTGGACCTTTCACCGTCAGCAATTTTGACAATTGTAGCGACGTGACCCTGACCTATACCGATCGAACGGTACTGGCCCCCATGTGCAGTGGAGCTACCATTGGTACGATTGCTCGCGAATGGACGGCCATTGATGCCTCTGGCAATTCCAGCCAGTGTACCCAAACGATTACTATTAATGGCATTGGCATTAATGATGTAGCTGATTTACCCGATTATGATGATATTGATCAACCCGCCTTAGATTGTACCCTCAGAGAGACTGACCCTGGCAATACCACTACCCCAAATATTGGCTGGAATGCTATCGACCCTGGCGACATTTTTGGCGATGAATTCCTTGGACATCCCTCTCCCTTTGATGATCTGTATCCAGATGGAACGGTCAGATGGTTTGGGACAGGTGTACCAGAGGTGGGGACTTGTAATAATCTTTCCTTTACCTTCAACGATGTGCGCATCAATCACTGCCCAGCACCAAGCAGCAGCAATGGTTGCTTTAAGATCATCCGCACCTGGACCATCCTCGAATGGTGTACTGGTGAGATTAGGACGATCAGCCAGTTGATTAAAGTCAAGGACGATGAGGGACCAACGATTAGCGGTTTGTCTGATGTGACGGTGAGTGCGGGTTTTGGTGCTTGTACGGGGACTTGGACGGCCACTGTGCCAGTGCTGACGGATAGCTGTTCAGATGCAGATACCTATACGGTGACTGCGAGCGCAGGGAGCGTTCAGTTCAATACCAGCTCACAGCGATATGTAATTTCAGATTTACCCTTGGGTACTTATGAGGTATATTACGATGCAGAAGATTGCTGTGGCAATAGCACGCTAGATACGATTAATTTGACCGTTACAGATCAGACACCGCCCATTCCCGTTTGCCATAATGTAGGGGTTTCGCTGACTTCAGCTGGTTTTGGCGCTGTGACAGCTAGTTCCTTAGATGGAGACGATAGTGGAGGGAATGCAAGTTTTGACAATTGTGCTGACCCAGTTTTCTTTAAAGTGATTCGGATGGATAATTTATTGGGTACCCAAAATGGTTCTTCTTCTGATCAGAGCAATAGCGGTACTTGCGATTCAGATAATGGCGATGATGATGGGATGGGTACGGGTAATCAGATTTGGTTTGATGATGCTGTCCAGTTTTGCTGTGAAGATGCAGGAAAATCCATTCCAGTGATTCTGCGCGTTTTTGATGTCGATCCTGGGAGCGGTCCTGTTCATCCAGATTCTATGACTGTGGGCTTTTTGCAAAATCGCTTCAATGATTGTATGGTTTCGGTAACGGTAATGAATAATTTACCTCCAGTCTTTAGTTGTCCAGCAGATCGAACACTGGAATGTACCACAGACATCAGTACCGTTTTTGATGAGGTGACCGCATTGCCACCAGGCGACTCAACTTTTTACGTACAGCCCAATGGCAGTAGCAATGATACTAGTTTTGTTGGCTTCTTTTCGGTGAGTGCTAATTGTGGTTCCACCAAAGTCTATATTCAAGATGCTGGCTTTTTAGATGATTGCAATGTCTCTGTTGTTAGCGCTTCGGATAATACCCCTTCGCCAATTATTCGGACTTATACTGTAGTTGACGGTAGCCAGGCTTACAGCTGTACCCAAGCCATCAGTGTGATCAACAGCGATCCTTTTGATCAAAACGACATTACTTTCCCTACCGATTTTGAACTATTCATTGGGGTAGGAAATTGTGACCCCTCTATTGATCCCGATAGTTTGGCAATGGATCAAGTCCCTCAGTTTACCAATACTAGTTGTGCAAAAATCCTCTCTGCGCCAAGTGATGATGTGTTTGAACGCGATGATTTTAATACACCTGCCGAGCCAGGTGTTTGTCGTAAAATCATCAGAACTTGGTCGGTTCGGGAATGGTGTCAACGGGCTGGTCCATGGGAAATGGATCAGGCGATTTTGATTAAAGATACGGTAGGGCCGGTTCTTACTTGTCCATCTACTATTACGGTTAATGCAGATGCAATGGGAGCCGCTAGTGTAGATGTTACGGTGACGGTTACGGATAATTGTACGGGGACTTTTGACAATACGAATGTGGCTTATTTGATTACCCCAGAGGGACAAATGACCATTGCTGGTACTGGGCTTACGGCCTCCAATGTCTATCCAGTAGGCACACATACGGTCGAATTTATAGCTGTGGATAGCTGTGGTTTATCTGGTCAGTGTACGACGACCATAGAGGTGATTGCCGACCCATGCGACGATTTACTATCGCTATCCAATTCGCTCAAAAATTTAGGTTTTAAACAGATGTGTGAC
>JBCBDH010000041.1:0-18002 GCA_038529855.1 Bacteroidota bacterium
GATAAAGATCAAAGGATTTTTCAAAGTCTTTGATCTTTATCGACAGCTCGACGAATCGGCAAGCGATGAAGATATGCGTTTTGAGGCGCAGCTGGGAGCGATGCGCTCAGCCTATCGCGTCAATAATTCGCAGGCCCTACTGACGATGGCCAATAAGGTAAAGGACAATCCGCGAGCAACTGATTTACAAAAAGCCACCGCCCATTTTTACATTGGTAAATTGGCCTTTGACAGTAAAAATTACGACAGCGCCCGCGCTTCCTTTAATGAAGTCACTCGACTGAGCGATAATGAGCAAACGGCAGAAGCGCGTTATTTGATTGCCTACATTTATTATGTCCAACGCGATTTGGATTTGGCCCAACAGCTTTGCCTCAATGCCAATAAAGAAAGCTCTGAATATCCCTATTGGATTGCCAAGAGTGTTATTTTGCTATCTGATATTCTGGCGGAAAAAGGTGATTTGTTTAATGCACAGGCGGCACTTGAAGGTTTGATCGAACATTACGATGAGGATGAAGAACTCGTCAGGATTGCTAAGGAAAAACTAGAGCGGCTCAAATCACAAGAGTCTGCCAATAGTCGTCTTCGAGATGAAACCAATCCCAATGACGATCTGGAATTAGAAGATGATCAAAACTAAAATAGCCTCTTGTATTCACCTCCTCCAATTCAAACATAAAATCACGTTCATGATACGCCTTATTGCATCTTTGTTTTTATTGCTTTTTATAGGGGCCCCTCATCTAATGGCCCAACCTGACTTGCCTTCTGAAGAAGTAGAAGTTATCAAAGATTTTGAAGCCAATCTGGAAGAATCAGAAAAACTCACGCTCGATCCTGAGCTCCCCGCTTTGGATACCGCTGGCCGAAAACTCACCTATGAGGTTCCCTCCAAAACCATCAAAGTCAACTACCTACCTCCTAAAATTCGTCCTATAGCCATGAGAGGGGATAAAGTTGATCCAGGATATAAAGGCTTTTTAAAGCTGGGCTATGGTATTCCTTCCTCGCCTTATGCTGAAGTCGCCTATAATCACAGCGACCCCAAACGCTATGACTTTGGTGGACACATTCGCCATCATTCTGCCAATTATAATAATGTGGAAAACCAGCGTTTTAACGAGACCTTTGCCAAACTCAATGGCACCTATTATTTTGATGAGGGCTATGCACTGACGGGAAAACTTGGCTACACTTCTGATGAGGTGCATTTTTATGGGTATGATGACGATTTAGACAGCTATGACCGTGAAGATATCCGTCAGACCTTTGGCACCTTTGGCGCCAATGTCCGTTTCTATAATGCCGAGCCTACACAAGGGGATATCAACTATCGGGCAGAAGGAGATTTGTATGCCTTAAGCGATAATTATGCTTCTGATGAATTGGGTTTCAAATTGGACTTGGGCGTTACAAAGTGGTTTAATGAGGTCCATCCCCTGAATGTGGATTTAGTTACTGACTTTACGCGTTTTCAGGATACGGCTACCCAAAACCTAAATAACTTTGCCCTCAAACCCAATTTTACTTATCACGCGGATCGCTTTAAGGTTCGTTTTGGGGGTAACCTGACCTCCAATGATGATAATTTTAAATTATTTCCAGACATAGAAGCCTCTGTCAATATTATTGGCAATAAACTAGCCGCCTATGCAGGCTGGAATGGGGATTTGTACAAAAATAATTTCCGAAACCTCAGCGATTACAACCCTTTTATCCAATCGCGATTTATCTTGGAAAACACCAGCTATAATAATTACTATGGTGGGGTACGAGGCAATGTGAGTTTTGTCAGTTACCAAGTACAAGCAGGTTTGAAGGACGCAGATAACCTGGCCCTGTTTCTCAATGATCCAGTGGATACCATTCGTTTCTTGACCATTTATGATAATGTTAGTATTTTTAATATCCAGGGTTCGCTTACTGCTACACCTATTAAAGACTTGGATGTAACGCTTACTTTAGGTCAAAACTTTTATTCCCCTGATAATCAGGAAAAAGCCTGGCATCTGCCTGCGATAGAATTTAATGCAGGTTTGGTGTATACGGCTTTGGAAGATAAGCTTAGACTTAAAGCGGATTTGTTTATCGAAAACGGCGTTCCCATTCTCACTTTGCAAGGCGAAGAAGATCGCCTAAATGGTTTGTTTGATTTGAGTATTGGTGGGCATTTTCAAGTCACTAAGAACTTTGGAATTTTTCTTGACATCTTAAATATAGCTTCCAATAGAAGACAACGTTGGTATCGCTATCCAACTTATGGTCTAAATATTCTTGGTGGGATTACTGCCAGAATTTGATAGAAAACGACATCTGATGTATTTAAAACGAATAAAATCAAGCCTATTGCTTGGGCTGTTTTTAATGGGTGCCTGGACAACGGGAGCCTATGCGCAAGGAGATTTACAATTACTTCGACAGGCACATGATCAATTATACAATTGTCGAATGAGCTTTAATTTGTCTCCCGCTTATTTGGATAGCTGTCTGGCCAGGGCCAACCAACAAATCAAAAGAGTCCCCAATCAAAAGACCCTGTTAAAAAAAGACCCTGTAGGCGTTTTTAAGTACAATGCGGAATATGGTTACCTAAGCTTTATCAATGGCGAATTTAACCAACAAGCCAGTACAGCAGAGAATATCAAAATGCTCGAACGCACCTACAAATACATCAAAAAGGCGAGGGAAAAATACATGGCCGCAGGAGGTCATTCCTTTATCAGCAAAGAGTCCATTGACATTCTACACGACGAAATTAAAAGTCACCTGGGTAAATACGATTTACTCCATCTGGTGGAGGAAGGCCAATTTGCAGATATGATGCCCAAATTTACGCCCTATCCTTATTCAGCCATGTCTCAATTAAGTAGGGATAAAATCTCTGGTAATAGTCTTGGAGATATCGACGATAAGCTAAGTCGCATCCTTGATCAGTGTGGATATGATGAGCGCTCCTATTTCTACTATCCCAATGGTTTTGCCCTCGTTACGCAGATGGAGCAGATCAATAAAGATGGGAGCCCTCGAAAACTCCCTCATCGCTGGTCGAGTAAAACTTCTGTAGAGGATTGGTCCTTGCTCAATTATCTAAAGGCGCTCTTTACGGCTTCTCCCTCTTCTTATCGCATCTTTGCCTTCGTCGTCAGTGACCATCCCATCACTTTAGAGGAGTCAACTCGAGTAGATATGTTTGTAGAAAAAACCGTGATCAATCGCTTGCCTCAGCAAATTAGAAATCTGAACTTTGGGCCAGATCACAACGTAACGGTCCTGATCTATGAATTTCAAAGAAAAGCAGGTGATCAATCGGTCAGGCTCACCAATCGCTCTGCACTAACTGGTAAGGCTCATCTTAAACAGTCCAGAATCCTGGACTATGCCTATTAAACTATTGCCATAATGAACGCACTTATACTCGTTGATCTACAAGTGGATTTCTGTACAGCAGGAGCATTGGAGGTTCCTCATGGAGAAGAAGTTATTCCCATTGCTAATCGCTTGATGTCCCATTTCCCATTGGTCATTGCTACTCAAGACTGGCATCCAGCAGATCATGGCAGTTTTGCCGCTAATCACCTTTGGCGCAAGCCTGGGCAAATCATTGATCTGCATGGACTGGAACAAATCCTCTGGCCTATTCACTGTGTGCAAAATACCTTTGGGGCTACTTTTCATAGAGCGCTACAACAGGATAAAATCCACCACATCGTTCAAAAAGGAACGGATAAAACCGTGGATAGCTACAGCGGCTTTTTTGACAATGGTCGAAGAAAAGCGACTGGCCTGAAAACCTATCTGCGAGACAAAGGCGTAGAAACCTTATACATCATGGGGCTGGCCACAGACTATTGTGTAAAGTACACGGTCATGGATGCCTTAGACTTGGGTTTTAAGGTCCATTTGATCAGCGATGGCTGTCGAGGGATAGACCTCAATCCAGGAGATATAGCTAAAGCAATGGCTGATATGGAGGCAGGTGGTGCTTTGATTACTTCTTCTGATGCGCTCATCCAAATGGCCAGTTAAGCGCATACTGGGAATTCAATAATCAATCTACAAATGCCATTAAAAAAGGGGGGCTACCAAGAGCCACCCCGTCAAAAACCTTTCTTGATGAATATTATTTCTTAATTAGCCTGGATGTCGATTTCAAGCAAATTATAGCCACCGCGGTCATCTTTGAAATAAACAACGCCTGCAGAAGAACTAATCGTCCCTTTTCCAAATTGCTCATCCTCAATCTCTCCTACCCTACGGACGGTATTGTCTGTATCTGCACTCCCTGTATTTGGCCCCGCCTGGCGAAGGGCTTGATTGGTACCAAAACCAACGGCCTCATCCGCTTCCGTACCCGCGTCATAGAGATATAATTGCTCACTTTCTTCCATTCCGCTCACTGCGTCACCAGCAGCATCAAAGAGGGCTACCCCATTATTGTTGAAAGCGATAAACCAGTCATTGGATTGGACAAACATCGTTGCAATACCCAATTTGTAACCCGCAGGAACCGCGATGTCAAAAGTCAAACTACCGTTTGGACCAATTCCTCCAGGCTCATTACTCTTCGCTACTGGCAATCCAAGGCCAGACAGATAATCAAAAATGACTTGATTGTCCCCATCTTCTGCCAATTGTTCAAGACCACTTTCTGCCAAAGCTGCTTCCCCTTGTGTAAATAAAGGATCTTTATCTCCCTCAAAAGCATAAACTACACCAGGAGAGAAAGGAGTATGAGCTGTGGATAAGCGAAGAGGCGCACCTGTACTACCTGTAGCGTTAAAATAGTCATTGAGTTCACTTGGATCACCTGCTTCTGCTATTAATTTCAGACCATTTCCTCGGTCAGCTTCTCCTCTGGTGAAGAGCGGAGCGCTTTGGGCGTGAACGACGATAAGGCCAGGCGTGAGAATACCATCTTCTTCTTTGGTTAGCCTTAATGTAAAAGTGCCGTTATTGTGGCTAAGCGTAGCCGTTAGGTAATTGGCGACCTCTTCCTGCTGCGTGCGCACGGTATTGTCGTCGTCTGGACTTCCATTAGTCCCTCCATCAGGAACAGTAGCTATAGTAGCGGGGTCTTCTTCTTCCGTACCTGCATCGTAGAGACGGACGCTAGCTGTCATATCCCCAGTTTTGGGATTGCCATTTTCATCATAGAGATCAATACCATCCTGTCCAAAAGCAAAAAACCAATCATTGCTATTGGCCAGCATACTGGCAAAATTCAATTTACTTCCTGGAAAAGCTTTAAAATCAATGACATAGGAACCACCTTGATTGGCGATTGGACCAGGCATAGCGGCGCCCTCAGGCGTATTAAATACCTGAGTGGCAAGTATATCGATCTTATTGGTAAGGGTTACTGTAAAGGTTGTGGTCTCTTCGGGAAGATCAATGGTGGTGTCATCATCTCCACAACTACTAAAGAATACCGTTAAGAGTAGAATGCCTAAAACCGACTGAACTAATTTCATGATACGTTTTTTTGTTGATTAAATGGTTTTGGTCTGAGCAAGGACAGCAAAATAGAGGGCCTGAAAAGGGGGATTCAGGCGTCGATTCTGCATTGCGCAAGACTTTAAAATTAATGCAACAAAGCTACGCGTGGAAGATCACAAAACTGTCACGGAATTTAGGCAATTCGATAACATTGACAAATTTAACATCAAGAGCGAATGCTATTAAGGAATTCAGCGCGGCGATTTTCATTTAAAAATTTACCGCCATATTCTGATGTAGAAGTGTAACAACCGTGGTGCTTAATGCCTCTGGCTTCTACACACATGTGCTTAGCCTCAATGTAGACCGCTACATCCTTGGTATGCAATACCCGCTTCAACTCTTCTGCGATTTGAATAGTCAGACGTTCCTGAACCTGAGGACGACGAGCATAATAATCGACAATGCGGTTTAGCTTGGACAGGCCAATGACCTTACCATTGGGAATATAGGCGACATGTGCTTTGCCAATAATGGGCTGGAAATGATGTTCACAAGTGGAATTCACAGGGATATCCCTTTCCAATAACATTTGGCGATAGCCATATTTATTATCAAAAAGTGTGGTACTCGGTTTGTTGGCTGGGTCAAGACCCATAAAAATTTCATTGACGTACATCTTGGCCACTCGTCGGGGCGTATCTTTCAAACTATCATCACTTAGGTCAAGGCCAATGATTTTCATAATTTCATTAAAATGAACTTCAATCTTATCAATCTTCTCTTCATTGGTCATTTCAAAAGCATCGTCGCGAATGGGAGTACCCGCCGCATCAATAGTTGATTTATCCAGAGCCTTCTCAAGTTGAGTGTCGTGTAAAGATTCTTCAACGACTTTTAAATTCATGGCGTTTTTCATAAGGGAAATTGCTACTTTTGAATGTGCTTGTTGGTAAAAGAATTGTATGTTTTGGGGTCGACCATATAAAGAACATCAAATTCTCAGCGTTTGTTTAGTGCGAGTTTTTAAGAAAATATTAAAACCCTTATCATCATTGAAGTTTTCCATGCAAAAAAATTGGTATTTAATCCTCTATGCCTGTCTGCTGCTCAGCTTCCATGCTTGTGGCCCATCTTCCCAGTCCGAATGTGAACAAGGAAAACCACTGGCTATTTTTTCTCCCGACCTTCCAGGGGTCATTCATCATCAATTTGAACAGAAAGGTCAAAACGCGACGGAGGTGCTTACTTTTAAGGACAGCTTGTCGCTGCAATTATTTCAAAGTGGTTGTCATACCGTCAAACAAGAATTCCGTTTTCAATGGCCTGGTAATTATCAACAACAAGATGCAGCATATTGGACCGACCAAGCCGCTACGCTGTTTCGCCGTCTGGCCAGCCTATCTGAAAAACAAGCTTCTTTTATCCTTTGGGCACAAGCCATATCTGCTGCAAAGGATCAGGTAAAACTTGGACAAGCCACTGAGCTAGAGCCAGGAACAACCCTAAAATTAGACAAAGTACTGAGTCCTGACCAAGTTACCTTGATTATTGAGTTTGTTCAGCGTATAGGAGAATAGACCATCAAAACTAGACCTGTAGTTATGCAAGTCATTTGCTATGAAAAACTATATATCAAAGTACCGCAAAATTCCTTGTCACAAGTTTGCATAAACGGCAATAACTAGCTACTTTTAGGCCCTGCATACAATAACCTACCAGAGCGTGTAATTGAGGTTCTTTAATCCCAGAACTGTACAAGAAAAGCAAAAACATTGCGGAAACTATGAGGAAACTATGGACACCCATCGTGTCGCTGCTACTAATCTCCTGGCTGGTAGGTGGCTTTCTCTGGACAGAGGCCCATCAGGTTGATCTAGTAAAAGAATCTGCCGAAGAATTGCCCCTCCTAACTGTTTCCAATAAGTTATTATCTGTTGAAAGTGAAGTACCTTTTGACTTTGCTCCTTCAAAGGTGCAGCCAATTTTAAACAGGGCTGTGGATACTTTTGTGTACCAAATAAAGGAACACCTGAAAGCAGGTGATCGACAATTGATCCTTCGTGGAAAATACTTGGATAAAGAGACCAATCCCAGTTCCTTTGACAATCTTGGTTTGGCGAGAGCGGAAGCGATTAAGAAGCTTTTGGTGAATCGCGGTATTGCAGCAGAGCAGCTATTGACCTCAGGTCAAATTAGCCATCAGTTGGTAAGTCATAAGCAGCATTGGGTAAATGCGGTTTCCTTTGATTTACAGCCATTTGAGCAGCAAAAGAAAAATGAAGTGGAGGAAGCTGTAGGTGTGAACCTTGAAGTAGCTGAAGCAGTACGGCCTTTAAACTTGTACTTTGCCAGCAGCCAATACAAAATTTCAAAGAGTCCAGCATTAGAGCAGTATGTAGAGGAATTAAAAGCTTTTTTGGATCAGCATAAATTGGCAAAAGTCCACCTGTGTGGCTACTCTGATGATAAAGGAGATCGAAAGCACAATATTCGAGTATCTAAATATCGTGCGCGCAAGGTACGGGACTTTTTGATTGCAGAAGGGATTGCTAAAAAACGCATACGATTGGAATACAAAGGCCCTGACCATCCCATTGCAACTAATGATACAGAAGAAGGACGAAAGAAAAATCGAAGAGTAGAAGTAAGAGTAAAGTGATCAACCCTTGAAAACGAGAAACCATGAGTGGAATCACGGTTTTAATATGGATGCTGGGGGCCGCTGTATTGGGTTTTCTACTGGCTTTTAGCTGGATGTACAACCAATCAGCTGACCTAAAGAATAAACTGGAGGAGCGACATCAATTGCTGGCCTATCACAGGGGGCAGCAAGCTGAATTGATGGATCAGCTCAACGGTCTGGCAGCGGAGAAACTGAGTTTTAATAAGCAGCTGAAGAAGCTCCACAGCAAATTGGACGAGGCGCATCAAAAAAACCAACAGCTAGAAAAGGAAAAAGCTTTTATCATTAAAGAATTCCACGAACTAAAATCTATGGCCACTGGCGAGTCAGAAGCCATGCAAAGCTATCATGAGCAACTCCTTCAAAAGGTGGGTAAGCTAGAAGAAGAAAAACAAGATAATGAGTTGGTCTTGGAAGAACTGAAAAAATCAATCGTTTTGTTGAACAATCAACTCAATACCCTGAGAAACAAAACGAGATTAAAGGATATTAAGTAGAAGTAGTATCAGTAATTTGTAGAACCCCGTTTGCCTCAGGCGACGGGGTTTTTTATTCCGCGAGTCCCACCAATTACTTATCTTTGCGCCGTCATGATAGAACCTCCACCTGCTACAGGTGGTTTTAAATAAAAAAACTTTACGATGAATTACGATCTGATAGTTATTGGCAGCGGCCCAGGAGGCTATCCTGCGGCTATTCGCGCCTCTCAGCTTGGCCTAAAAACCGCTATTGTAGAACGCGAATCCCTGGGAGGCATCTGCCTTAACTGGGGCTGTATCCCAACTAAAGCACTACTCAAAAGTGCACAGGTATTTGAATATATCAATCATGCCGCTGATTATGGCATTGAAGTAAAAGGAGCCAAAGCCGATTTTGAAGGAATGATCAAACGCAGCAG
Source organism: Bacteroidota bacterium (assembly GCA_038529855.1). Classification (GTDB taxonomy): domain Bacteria; phylum Bacteroidota; class Bacteroidia; order Chitinophagales; family Saprospiraceae; genus JBCBDH01. The sequence goes on from JBCBDH010000041.1 coordinate 9,024, forward strand.
AGGTGTGGCGGATGGAATGAGCAAAGGCGTCAACTTCCTGATGCGCAAAAATAAAATTGATGTCCTCACGGGAACTGGCCGTTTGGCCAGAGGCAAGAAAGTAGAAGTGACGGATGAAGCAGGTAAGGTGACGACCTATGAAGCCAAACACATCATCCTGGCCACTGGAGGTCGCGCTCGCCAGCTCCCTACCCTCCCCATTGACAATAAGAAAATCATTGGCTACCGCAAGGCCATGACCCTGGAGAAGCAGCCAAAGAAAATGGTGGTGGTTGGTGCTGGTGCTATTGGGGTGGAGTTTGCTTATTTCTATAATGCCATTGGTACGGAAGTAACCATCGTAGAATTTCTGGAGCAGGGCTTAGTGCCTAGGGAGGATAAAGATGTTTCTAAAGAATTGACCAAGATATTCAAGAAGTCTGGAATCAAGATTCTGGCCAATACCTCTGTAGAATCAGTGGATACAAAAGGGCGTGGCTGTAAGGTGAATATCAAAAGCCGCAAGGATGGCTCTACGGATACCTTGAACTGTGATATCGTTCTCTCCGCTGTAGGTGTAGCGCCAAATACAGAAGACATTGGCTTGGAAGCCCTTGGAATTGAAACCGATCGAGGGCTAGTCAAAGTTGATCCCTTTTACCAAACCAATGTGGCAGGAATTTATGCCATTGGAGATATCGTAGCGGGGCCCGCTTTGGCACACGTGGCTACTGCGGAGGGGATCATTTGTGCAGAAAAAATAGCGGGACATTCTCCTGAACCTATTGATTATAATAATATCCCATCTTGTACTTACTGTAGCCCAGAGATTGCTTCTGTGGGTTATACAGAGGCTGCGGCTAAGGAAGCTGGATATGACATCAAGGTGGGTAAGTTTCCATTCTCTGCATCAGGTAAGGCCAGTGCAGCAGGAGCTAAGCAAGGCTTTGTCAAGGTTATCTTTGATGCCAAATATGGCGAATTTTTAGGGGCGCACATGATTGGTGCCAATGTAACGGAGATGATTGCAGAAGTTGTGGCCGCCAAGAAATTGGAAACGACTGGACATGAGATCATCAAAACGGTTCACCCACACCCAACCATGAGCGAGGCAGTGATGGAAGCAACAGCGGCTGCCTATGATGAGGTCATTCACCTCTAAATCGCATTTTAAAGATATTATACTTATATTAGAGAGAGTTGCCACAGGTAACTCTCTTTGTTTTCGATCGAATCTTTACAACTATGATGACTAAAAACACACTTATCTTATTGGGCCTGGCGCTGCTGCTGGTGGCCTGCCAGAAAAAAGACCAAGATATTATCATTTATCCTACCAATAATGATAATAAGGTTATTGTCGATCCCATCGTTGATGTATTTCCTTCTCTTGAAGGGACTTGGCAATTGACCAGTTACCAACTTTCCAATGGAAATGCTACCGCTGAAACTTTCTATCCCAATGAGGTATTGGAAGTTAGTTTTAAGGCTGATGGCACCTTTTCTCATCACGACTTCGAGGACTGTGAAGATTTGACTTATGTCCAATTCCTTGGTACTAAGCAAATAGAATACAGCATTACTTGTCCATCAAGTGTCCCTATGCAATATCGCATATTTTATCTTTTAACGGATGAGGATCATCTATCTCTTCGTCCTTTATGTGCAGAATTTTGTTCTTACAATTATGAACGCGTAGAATAGATACATTATATCATGACTAAGCAACTGCCAAAAGAACTAATCGCAAGCGTTCTCCGCTCTCCTGAAGCTCCTACCATCCTAAAGGAGCTTCAAGAGGTGCTTGAAAAAGAACAAGAGAGAAGAAGAGCTTTTTACAATACCATTCCCACTGAGGAAAATAAAACAGAATTTATCAATGGGGAGGTGATTATCCAATCGCCTGTGAAGAGAGATCATAATATATATAGCGGCCTACTTTATCAACTCATCAATGTCTATGTCAATAAAAACGATCTTGGCTTGGTCGGGATCGAAAAAATCATGGTTTCGCTAACCAGAAATGACTATGAACCAGATATTTGTTTTTTCATTAAAGAAAAAGCACAAAACTTTGAAAGCCAGCAAAGTCTGTTTCCCGCACCAGATTTTGTGGTGGAAATCATCTCTAAAAAGACAGCAGACCGTGACCGTGGTATAAAATATACGGACTATCAAAATCACGGAGTAGAAGAATACTGGATTATCCATCCAGAAGAGAAAACCGTTGAGCAATACCTTTTACAAGAAGGACAATACCAATTGCAACTCAAATCAAATAATGGAGAGATCGCTAGTCAGGCCATTAAAGGATTTAAAATTCCCATTCTCGCTATTTTTGATACAAAAGTTAATTTGGAGGTAATGGCTGCTTTGCTAAAATAGCCTTTCCAGCACTATAGCCCATCGCCATACAGCCTTGTAGCAAAAAGCCACCCGTGGGTGTATCCCAATCCACCATCTCTCCAATACAATACAAATGCGGATGTTTTTTTAAGGAAAAATCGGTGTTCAGCTCAGAACAGGGAATGCCGCCAATGGTAGAAATGGCTTCGTCAAGGGGTCTTAGGGAAAGAACAGGTAGCGGTAGTTTTTTGACCAGATGGACAAAACGGCTGGGTTCTTGAAAATCAGCTTTGCTGCAAAAGGCTTTGAGGAGGGCCATCTCTTGACCATTTAGATTAAGGGCTTTTGCATAGGTTTTTGAATTGGCGGTTTGCTTCGCTACCTTTTGGAGCAGGCTGGGGAGATCATTATTGGGTTTTAGGTCTAGATGGATGGAAACAGGAGCGCCTTTTGCCAGGGCGTCTCGAATAGCGGGAATGATGGGATAGATGGCATTTCCTTCCAAGCCATATTCACTAATTAGGGCCTCCCCTTTTTGATGTTGTTCACCACAGAAAAGCTGGATATTTTTTAGCGGTTTGCCCAAATGATGGGTTTTGATATGGGCTGGCCAATTGATATTGACGCCACAATTGGATGGGGCAAAATCGTGCGTGGGAACACCAATTTGCTCAAAATGAGTGCGCCATTGGCCGTCAGAGCCCGTTTTGGCCCAAGAGGCACCACCTAGGGCCAGTAGATAGTAAGCAGTCTGGGGAACAAAAGTTTCCTTTGCATTTTGGATAAACGGCCGAAATTCTTGATCAAAGCCTACAAATTGATGATGGAAATGAAATTGGACACCCCGCTTTTCCAATCGAAGGCGAATCGCTTTTAAGACTTCTGCAGGTTTGATTCCCCGCTGGGGAAATATTCGACCACTGCTACCTACATAAGTAGGAATCCCCAATGCGGATAACCAATTTCTCAAATCTGGAGCGTCCAATTCAGACAGGGCTGTATTCAAAAATCCAATGGGATGGTACTTGGCTTGTAAGGCCGCTCCGCTCAAATGATTGGTCAGGTTAAATCCACCTTTTCCAGCAACTAAAAATTTTCGGCCAATCGTCTTTCCCATTTCAAATAAATGAACCTGATATTGACTAGACAAGACGTCAGCCGCCATCAATCCAGCTGGGCCACCGCCAATAATAGCGATCTGTTTGCTCATCGCTGACTAGGGAATTCGTTTTAGGGTCTCCAGCAGAAAATGCCAAAACTTTTGGACTGAACTAATCTGTGCTTTTTCATCTGGCGAATGGGCACCCCTAATATTAGGACCAAAGGAAATCATTTCCATATTGGGATAGTATTTCCCCAAAATACCACATTCCAAACCTGCATGACAAGCCATAACATGAGCTTCTTCGCCAAATAATTCAGTGTATAGATTACTCATTAATTGCACAATAGTGGAATCAGGCTTAGGCGTCCAACCAGGATAAGAACCATCCAAGCGGACATTGGCTCCCATGAGTTCAAAGGTGCTGGTAATGGCCTGTGCCTCATCCATTTTTTCGCTATCCACTGAACTTCTCGTCAGACATAGGATTTCGTAGGCGCCATCTTTTACCCTTACTCGAGCCAGATTATTGGAAGTCTGTACCAGCCCTTCTACATCAGGACTCATCCGATAAATACCATTGGGACAAGCATAAATACTTCGCAAAAGAAGCTTTTGAAAGCTCTTGGGAAGGGTATCAGAAAGCATCTCATGGGAGGCCACCTCCAATGTCATTTCTGGGTCTGTACTTTTGTATTCCATTTGTATGGTCTGCCGAAATTCATCAGCTAAAGCATGCAATTGTTTGACCTCAGACTCTGGAATAGCCACTAGAGCAAAAGATTCTCTGGGCAGCGCATTTCGCAGCCCTCCCCCATTGATGGCGTGAATACTCAGATCAAATTTACTATCCAAAAGCGACAAAAAACGATTCATCAATTTATTGGCATTTCCGCGTCCCAAGTGAATATCCATTCCCGAATGTCCCCCAGTCAGCCCCCTAATACTCAGCTCAAAACAAAGGCTATCTGGTAGTACCGCTACTGGCTTATAGGTCCCCGTTGCGGTGATATCAATCCCTCCTGCACAGCCAATGGTCAATTCATCATCATCTTCCGTATCTAGATTAAGCATGATCTTTCCCTCCAATAAACCGCCTTTTAAGCCCTTCGCCCCAGTCATCCCTGTCTCTTCATCAATGGTGAAGAGGGCCTCTATTGGTGGGTGAGCAATATCGTCAGCGGCTAGCACGGCCATAATCGCCGCTACCCCAAGGCCATTGTCTGCGCCCAGGGTCGTCCCATCCGCCTTCACCCAATCGCCATCGACCAACATGCGAATCCCTTCCTGATCAAAATCAAATTCCGTATCCGCATTTTTCTGATGCACCATATCAAGATGGCTTTGCATGACGACGGTACTCCGTCCCTCCATTCCAGGAGAAGCTGGTTTTTTGATGATGATATTCCCTACCTCATCGACATGGGTTGGTAAACCAAATTGCGCTCCAAAATTTTTGACAAAGGCGATAATGCGCTCTTCTTTTTTAGAGGGTCGAGGAATGGCATTGATTTGAGCGAAGTGATTCCAAACCGCGGTTGGTTTTAATTCCTGAATAGCACTGGACATAATTCTGCTTGTTTTCTTTGAGGCATAAGATAGTTGATTCAGGGGAATTTTTCAGCGATAATCCCATTGGATTCTCAGGAATTTACTCGCCACTGAACAACGGCCTCTACTGCTCGCTTCTCTCCATTGATTAGGGGCAGTTGGCGGGTAGAAGGCCACATCTCTTCTATTTTTAATAAGACGGGAATGCGCTTAAGCAGACGAAGCCAAAGGGATAGATAAATGGGGCTTTCCCAATTGAGGTATTGGGGTTTGTAATCGTCTGCTTTTAGGGATTTCAGCACTTGAGGCTCTAGCCCTTCAATCTGTAAATCAGAGGGATGCAGGCGGATGAATACCTCTGCTGGTAAATGCTGTTCTCGACGCCACTGATGAAAACGCAGGTAGTAATTAGTCTTGGTCTCCCCTGCTTTGGGCTGAGGAATCAGGGCCTTGGGATAATACCAAGCTCGTCTTTGAATCATCATATTTTCTGAGAGCCTTATCCTGGGATGAATAAGGACACCCTGTGGGCTCCTTTGCCGAAAAACGTTATTGATCAATGCCAATAAGGGATGATGACTAGGGCTTAGCGGACCAAAAGCTGATAATAGCTGATACATAGGCGAACGTCCCTGCAAAGCTTCCAAACCCAAATCCATCACCTTTAAAGATTGATTGGTTGAAACTCGAATAAGAGAGAGTTGATCCTCCTCAGCCTGGTATTGTATCGCCAAATCGGTTATTGGAATCTGGTAAGTGGTGGCCAAGCGGTTTTGACTCCCAGGACTCCACAGCTCCCAATCGCACAATTGAGGATGGAGATTGGCATTAAAATAAGAACCATCCGTATTTTCTACCCATAGATTATCGTCTTCTTTGGATAGGGCTTTGTTCCATGCGTATTGCTGCTGATAAACTTCTTGAGGAAATAAGTGGAGAAATCTGGCTGATAGTTTTCCATAACCCAAAATACTGGCATCTACATAAGTCCGCCATTTTCCTTCCTCGTGATACAATTGCCAAACGCCTCCATAGCTATTGGCTGTGGGAGCAATACCCTTGGGAGCATCGCTTGCAGTCAAGCTAGCCAATTGGTCCAGTAAGTTTTGATCCAGGTACAAATCGCCCTTCTCGCTTAGTTTTAAATCCTGAATTAGTGCTTTAGCTTGCTCTATGATGGCCAACTGCCAATTTCTTTGTGGTATTCTATTTCGATAAAAATGCTCATATACTTTGGTGAGGGCTATTTGTCCACCACTGGGAAATTGTTTTACAAGGAAAGCCCATAAATCGTCGCGGATGGGATGACGATTAAGGGGTAGTAGAGCATTGATAAAACGCTGTTGGGTTTGTTGAAAATCCATTAGCTCTTCCTCAGGAACTTGTAGCGATACAGCTTGATAGACATCTTCGTAAAACAAGCGTTCTTTTCCAAATGGAAATTGTCCACCAGAGAAACGCTGAAAAACCGCTTCCTCCTTGTTTTCGATAGCAGTAGCGGACTGGGCTTGTTGAGTGGAAAATTGGGTGGTAAGGGTCTGAATTTGACTCCAGTAAGTCGTCATTAAATGTCGACGTTGGGGCAGATCAGCTTCAGAAAAATGATTGAGCTCTTTTCGAATTTGACCAAGAACCCGATAAAGTGCATTCAGCAAGTGGTCCTCTTGGAATGGGGCCAATTTGGGCAAGAGCTGATCCATCCAGTTGGGGTCTAAGCCAGAAATAGCCCAATGCCATTCTAAAAAACCTATGTTCAGCAATTGGAGCAGATAGTTGGCAATATCCTCTTCTGCTGCATCCACAGCAGTCACTAATTCCTGCACCAAATCCTCAATAATCACCCCTTCGTTTTTAGCCGCAACCTGCTCGCGTATAAAATCGAGCAATTCATCAGCAGCCAATCGTTGGATAGATTCCAGATTTCTAGCATTCAGTAGAAAAATCCATTCCCCTTCTTCCTCTCTCAAACTGGGATTGCATCGTATAGATAAGCGACGATAAAAAGGGGGATACTGCGTTAGGCATTCCTGCAGATAGGCCAGTAGGTGATTATTGATGCGGGTCTTTCCATAATATTTAGCTTCATCCACCTCTTTTAATCCCAATGGGGTAAAATGACTAAATGGAGAAATTTTAAGGACAATTCGGCTGAGGTATTGCAAAAGACTGTAGGCCGTTTGTCGCTCTTTTTTTCGATGTTGATCAATGGGCTTTTGGGCAAAGGCCAAGACTCGTTCTGTAACAGATAGACTCGATAAAGGCAGTCCTTTTTGAAGCACTGGATGTTTAGAAAACTTTTGGAGATGAAGAGTAGCAGATTTGATCTGTGCTGCCCACCAATTCTCAAACAAAACCCTTTGTTCGACCACTTCGTTTTCCAATTCCTTGAAGGTATGAAGTTGCTCAATGACTCTTTGGATAATCGCCTTCTCTTCTGCATCTAGATGAAGTGATTGAAGAGGCCCTAGTTTGAAATTGCGCTGATTAAATAGATCGGACCGAACGTTGGACAGGTATTTTTTCAGCTGATAGTTCTTAAGCGCTGCGATCAGGTGTTGTAAGTCATCATTGAGTTGAAGACGCGATGTTTGCAGCTCTTGTTGGAGCTGAAGATTTTGATCAGTGATGGAAGGAGAACTGGGCGCTATGGCTTCCACCCAACGGACTGGCAATCCAGCCAATCGGAAAATAACAAAGGGGAAGCGCTTCATAGCCGCAAATCAATTGAGTGATCATTAATAATCTTTAAATAAGGCCAAGAACTTATCGAAAATTCGTTCGATAAAACGCCGATCTTCGGTGATGATTTCGGCCAAACCCTGCATCTCTTGAGTAAAAGTCAATTCCTTATTGTAGCTGGTGACGACTTTTCCCCCTTCGAGCTTTGGTAGAGAAACCTCCACAAGATATTCTTTTCCTTTAGGGAGAAGGGATTTCTTTTCGACATATCCAGAAATTAAGCCATACTCCTGATAGGGATAACTGTCAAATTTGATGATGACCTTTTGTTTGGGCTCTACTTTACCCGAGCCGCGAATGGGCAGTTTCACCTTTCCCACAATGCTATCGCCTTGCTCTGGAACGATGGCCATGACCTCCTCCCCGATTTTTACAAAACGACTTTCCCGTTCGTATTTTTGATAATTGACCTGCCCGCGTTTAGGCGCTACGATCAAATGCGCTTGTTTCCAACGGTCGATGCTGCTACGAAGCCGATTATTGTTTTCCTTCAGTCGCACAAACTGATTGGCATATAACTCCTGAGACTCCTGTAAGATATCGAGGATTTGCTCATTGATCTTGTCCTTTTCCAGTCGATAGCTGATGATATTGGATTTATAGGTTTTGATCTCCCGATCCTTGCGTACTACACTGGCACGAGCATCCTCTAGCTCTTGCTTTGTCGTCACTCTTGGATAAAGACTCTGCTTACGTGTGAAGGTCTTCCGCTCCAATTGCAATTCTTCCTCTGCATTGCGCAGCTTTGCCTCTTCGTTGATGATATTTTGCTCGAGCTTTCTGATCTGTACCTTCAGCTGCTGTATGGTCTTTTGCTCAAAACCCGATTCGCGATTAAATACATATTTTTCAAAATCCGTGATAAAAGCGGAATACTCTACCTGTATATCTCCTAGTACTAAGCCCCTTTCAGGGATATATCGCAGAATTTCTTCCTCATCCAAAGCTTTGATGATCTCCGTCTCCTCTTCCAGTCGCATAACATGTTCGTACTCTGCCGTACTTTGCAAAATAGCCATCAGCTGACCGGCCTCTACAGTGTCGCGATCTTCGATTAGAATTTTAGAAATTTGCGCATTGGTTTTGGCTACTACACTTTCCGGTGGGATGGCGGTAGTGATTACAATAGTGGCTGGAATCACATCAGGATATTTGATGATGTAGCTTAGAATAGCTAAAAAGCCAATGGTGATGAAGGCCACAGTCGTTCCCCAACGCACGATCCAACGCGGAGGGGTTCCAAGGATTTCCTGGACCTCTTC